>JAAVZA010000049.1 GCA_022791395.1 Clostridia bacterium | reverse complement strand
ATATTACTAATAACTCTAATAATATTGCTAACATTTTAAGTAATACTTCTAAAATGCAAAAGGATATTACTAATAACTCTAATAATATTGCTAACATTTTAAGTAATACTTCTAAAATGCAAAAGGATATTGACAATTTACAGATTAAACTTGATAATAATTTGACTAATTCTATCTGTATTATAAATACTACTTCTAAGATACAAAAAGATATTGCTGATTTACGAGATGATGTCGAAACTATTTACAATCTCGAAAATGATTCCCAAAAACAATTAAAAAGATTATTATAATATTATAAAACTCCTCTGGGATTTACAGAGGAGTTTTTGTTATCTACACTTTCTTCCTATTTCAAGTGCATCTTCAAATCCTTGTTTATAGTATTTTTTATTATAATATGCAAGCATTATATTATAATCTGCTATTAAATTATCTATATTACTAAGTATTTTTTCTTTATTTCCTTGAGGTACATCAGAAATTAGGCTTTCTATTTCTTCTCTTTTTATTCCTTTTACTCTATTTTTTAATAAAGACATATCCTCTTGTATATCTTTAATACCATCTTCTTCTCTATACTTAAATAATTTATCTATTAATTTATATTCTTCCATAACTGACACTCACTTTCTTTACACTTTCATATATTTATATTATTGCTAAATTATGGATTTTTATTCAGGTAATAAAAAACTGCTAAAATTAATGATCATTTTAACAGTTTATTTTGTTTTTTACTTATATAAATATTTTGATGGATCTACATATTTTCCATTTTGTCTTATTTCAAAATGAAGGTGTGGTCCTGTTGAATTTCCAGTACTACCTACTTCTGCGATTATATCTCCCGCATTGACCTTCTCTCCAACTTTTGCAATAAGCCTACTACAATGCCCATAATATGTTGTTATACCATTTCCATGGTCTATTATTATTAAATTTCCATATCCGCCCATTTCTCCCGAGTGTATTACTTTTCCATCTGCTACTACTTTAATTTTAGTTCCTATTTTAGCTGCAATATCTAAGCCTTGATGTGTATGATCTCTTATAGCTTCTCTTGCACCATATCTTGATGTAATATTACCAGAAATAGGATTTACGCTTAGGTAAATTCCATTAATTGTAGCTTCTTCCTTCCTCTTTTCTTCTTTTATTTCATCATATATTTCGTTTGATATAGAAGCAATTTCTACTTGTTGTTCTATATCTAAATTTTTAGTATATACTGTACTTACACTAACATTTGTATCTTCTCCAAATTTTGTTTTTAATTCTTCTGAAACTTGTTTTGCTTGTTCTTCTGTTTTTAAATATTTTCTTTCTACTCCATTTACATTTACTGCATACATATAATAGGTTATATCTGCTTTTTCTTTTATTGCAACAAACACTTCTCCTTCATTTGTTTTTTTGTTTTTTTCAATTAATTTATATGAGTATTTAATTTTAAAGTCTATATCTGAAAAAGCTATATTTTCTTCTTCATTATTATAAAGATTTTCTTTTATAAATTTCTCAAAGGATTTTTTATTTTGTATATATCCTATTTCTTGTTCGTCAATATATACAGAACATACTGGCTTAAATTTTATTAGCATTATTATAGTTATTATAAATATTCCTATTGCTATTATATTTGTAAGCTTTATAATTTCTTTTGTATAATATTTTATATTTTTGCTTAAAATATAAATTCACTCTCCTTTTCATTTATGCAAATATTTTTTTATTATACACTATATTTTGTACTTTTTCAATTTATGTATACCTGGATTGTCCTATTTTTTTAATTTTTACCTAATTGCATTGGTAATTATTGGGGATTTCGTTACTATTTTCTTTGTTTTACTCTTATTTTCTTTGTTTTTTGTTGTTTTTCGTAATTGCTAAATCCTTTAATTATACAAAGAAAAAGTCCCGCTAAACTTCAGCGAGACTTTCCTGCTATCAAAAATGCTTATGACTCATCATCTTCATAGCGTTCTGCCGGTTTCTTATCTTGTCGCTTAACAACCGAATTATACTACCTGCTTGTCGCAGTTCCTCTTCCTTCATGTTGCCAATGTAACTTTCTAATTCTCCAACAGTCATTGATTTGATGTCTAATTTGACATAAATTCCCTTTTCCATATAATGTACCTCCCAGGTTGTATTTATTTAAAAATTATACCACATTTTACGTAAATTAGCAATAAATTTAATCGAAATAGCTACTTATTTAATCGAAATAGCTACTTATTTCTTCTAATCCCTCAAATTTTTTTTGTCTTAATATTTCATATACCACAATTGCTACTGAGTTTGATAAATTTAATGAGCGTAAATGTTCCTTCATTGGTATTCTTATTGTTCTATCTAAGTATTTTTGTAAAATATCCTCAGGTAAGCCTTTCGTTTCTTTTCCAAATAAAACAAATACTTCATCTAACCTAAAAAAAATATCATCAGAATATACTTGTTTTCCTTTGGTGGTTACAAAAAACATATTATTTTCTTCTACTGGATATTTTGTTAAGAATTTTTCAAATGAATCATGTTCTTCTATTTTTAATTTATCCCAATAATCAAGTCCTGCTCTTTTTAAATGCTTTTCATCTATATTAAATCCAAGTGGATGTACAAGATGTAATACTCCACCTGTTGCAGCACAAGTTCTTGCAATATTTCCTGTGTTTTGTGGTATTTCGGGTTCTACTAACACTACATTTATTTTCATTTTTTATTTCCTCCATCTCTAAATTTCAATATATTATTTTCTTTTACATAGTTTGCTATTTCTTCAACTTCTTCTCCTTTAAAGATATTCCTATCATTTTCTATAAACAAATCGGATATACTATTTGCTCCTTGCTTAATTAATTTATCTATAAATTTATTTTTTAAATATATTTGATTTTCTTCTTTATTAATACTCAAACAATTTTCTTCGCAGTATATTTTACACTGTATATCGCATTCTAATTTATCACATAATTTTGCAAATCTTGATTCATTTGTTACTCCATCATTAAATTCTTCAGTTAATTTTACATATTCCTCTTGTTTTAACATTCCATCTAATACTTTTTCAACTGCTTCTTTTCCTATTTTTCTTTTTTCTTCTATACTAATCTTATCAAATGGTGTTAAATCTCCTATATATATTTCCTCTAATTCGTGTATTACTAACATAAAAACTACTTTTTCTAAATCAGCTTCTATTTTATATTCTGAGTCTATTGCAATAGCTAAAATACATGTACCATATATATGCTCTGCAACACTTTCAACTCTATCTCTTTCAATATTCCAGTTTTTCCATCCGTTGTCTAATAACATTTTTTAATTTTGTAGCTAAAAGATAAAATCTAAGTACTTTCTCAATCCTATTCATTTATACTTCCTCCTTAAAGTGATATATATAATTATAACATAATAATTTTATTATTTTTACTTTTTTATTACATTTTAAATTTTCTCTTGACAATGTTTTTTTATTTTATTATAACTGTTTTTGGAGGTAACAAATTTATGAGAGAAGCAAAATTATATGAAAACAATTTATATAAATGTGATATAAGAAGTGCAGAAAATTTAGAAAAGATTTATGATGCAAGAAGAGATTGGGTAAATGGATCTTATTCTTATGATAAACTACTTTGTAAAAATGAGATTAGAAATCTACTTGATAATAATCTTGTAGCTGTTGAAGGATTAGATGAAATAAACGAAGAAGATTTGAACAAATTAATTTAAATCACCCTAGATTATTCTAGAGTGATTTTTTCAAATCTTTTATTTATTACCTTCCAATTTATTATATTTTCAAATGCTTTAATGTACTCTGCTCTGTTTGCTTTGTATTGTAAAAAGTATGAATGCTCCCACATATCAAGTACAAATATCGGGATACAACCCCATAAGGTTAAATTTTGATGTTTTTCACATTGTAGTATTTCTAATTTCTTAAATCTTGGAACCCATACCAGCAAACACCAACCGTGACGCTTCTACTGTTTTTGCTGCTTCAATAAATTGATTTTTAAATTTATCGAAACTTCCAAAATCTTTTGTAATTTGTTCTACTAATTTATTGCTTGGTGTTGTAGGAATTGGAATCCCCATATTTTCAAAGAATAATTCGTGTAATATTGCTCCAGATCCAAAAAAACTTAAATCTCTTTCTAAACATTTTATACTTTCAAAATTATTTTCAAATCTTGCTTTTGCTAATTTTTCTTCTGTTTTATTAGTGTTATCAACATATCCTTTATATAGTACATTATAATGAACATCTAATGTTTCTTTGCTATAATATGGCTCTAATGCATTTAAAGTATATGGTAATTCTATCATTTTAATCATAAAAAACCTCCTATTATCTTTTTTATTATATGCAAAATTCACTATATTTATTAAGATAATAAGATTATTTTTTATAAATCGTATTCTTTTATTTCGCAGTTATCTATTCCTAAACCTTTTAGCACTTCCATTCCTTCTGGAATTCCTTCTAAGGTTGCACGTATTGGAACGGTTACTCCACCATGTGTAACTAATAGTACTGTCTTATCTTTATATTCTTCTTGTATTTTATTTAAAAATCCTTGTACTCTTTCAAATAATTCGGATGTACTTTCAGCTCTTTCATAGTGTTTATTTAATTTATAATTCCATATTTCGTTAAAATCAAACTCTTCTCTTGTTTTTCCTTCAAATTCGCCAAATGCTCTTTCTTTTAGTCCATCATCTAATAAAATTTCAATGTTTCTATTCCCTCTTATTATCTCTGCTGTCTTTTTGGCTCTTTTTAATGGTGATGCTATTATTACATCTATATCATAATTTAATAGTTTTTTTCCTGTTTCCTCTGCTTGTTTTTTCCCGGTTTCATTTAATTCTATATCTGTTGTTCCTTGTATTTTTCCTGCTACATTCCAGTCTGTTTGTCCATGTCTTGTTAATAGTAATTTCATAAAATTCCTCCAAATTTATATATGACGAAAGGGTCCCATTTCTGAGACCCTTCCTCCTTAATGATAGCATTATACGCCAAGCCTGCACATCATAGGGCAGGTCTACGCTGGGCTCTCCCAGCCGGTCCTACTTAACGTCTGCTACCATCGCCTGATCCGCATCGACATACTGAGTCGCTTCTCTGCGCCTGCAACCCATCATCTCCTGATGCATCGCCGTTTCCATACTTTCTGATCTCATCATAATCATACTTGTAGGTGGTCTGATCATAGCTTATGCCTCCTCCTCTAGTAATAGCTTTACTCAAAGCTGTAAAACGAGGCCAAACATCAGCCTTAGCTTTTGTGAAATTATTATACATAATTTTATTTATTTTGTCAATATATTTTATGTTACTTTTTCATAGCCTCTTCTGCATAAGAATTATTTACCACTTTTTCATATGGAGCTCTAGTTTTTAGCTCTCCTGCTTCTTCCATTACTGTTTGTAATAAGTTAAATGATTCTTCTTTTAAAATAGGATTTTCATTCCAAGCATCTATATCTATATAGCTTTGTAATACATTTGCTAGTAATTCTACATCTGTATCTGGGAAAAAGTCTTTAATTTCTTCCGCAATTTCACGACTAGAATGTTCTTTTACCCATACTTGACCTTTATATATTGCATTTGTAAATTTCTGTATTGTTTCACTATTTTCTTCTATATAACTTTTCTTTGCAAAATATGCTGTATATGGAATTTCACCAGCTGCTTCTCCTACTGATGCCACTACATATCCTTTTCCTGCATTTTCAGTCATACTTGCAGTTGGCTCAAATAATGTTACATATTCTGCTGTTCCTCCTGTGAACGCTCCTGCCATTAAGTCGAATTTAATACTATCATCTAATATTAAATCTGTTTTTGGATTTAATCCATTTTTCTTAAGTACATATTCTAAGGTCATGTATGGTACTCCACCTTTTCTTCCTGGAATTACAGTTTTACCTTTTAAATCTGTCCATTTGAAATCGTCAGTATCAGTTTTACTTACCAAAAATGATCCATCCTTTTTAGTAAGTTGTGCAAATACTTGTGAATAGTCTTCTTTACCTTCATTATATACATAGATAGCTGCTTCTGGTCCTGCAAAGCCTATGTCACTTTGCCCTGCAAGTACAGAGGTCATAACTTTATCTGCTCCTTGCCCAGTTGTTAATTCAATTTCTAGTCCTTCTTCTGCAAAGAAACCTTTAGCAATTGCTACATATTGCGGTGCATAGAAAACTGAACGAGTAACTTCATTTACACTTATTTTCTTTAGTGTATTATCACTTTGTCTATTTTGTATAATAACAGTTGTAACAGCTACTATAACAACAATAACACAAATTATTGCTGTAATTATAACTTTTTTCATAATATGTTTCCTCCTTTTTTATGTTCTGGTATATAATATTCATTTTTCGGCTTAATGGTAACTTGTTCTTTTTTGTTTTTTGTTTATAAATATAATAAGGAGTTGCATATAATGCAACCCCTACAATTAATATTCTAATACCTTTTATCTTTGTGCTTTCATAACTATTTTTCCTAAGATAGTAACTCCTTGGTACATAATCCATGCAACTATTGCAAGTATTATTACACTAGTCATAACAAGGTCAAGCTGAAACACTTGCCCACCATACACTATTAAATATCCAAGCCCTGCTTTAGATACTAAGAATTCTCCTGTTATAACACCAACCAATGTTAAACCAATATTTACTTTTAGAGAATTTATAAAAGTAGAAATATTGCTAGGAATAACAATTTTTGTTAGTATTTGAAATTTATTTGCATTAAAAGTTTTTGCCATTTTTAGTAATTCACTATCTGTATTCATAAATCCATTTAATATTTCAAGTACTGTAACTATTAATGAAATTGCAAGCGCCATTGTAATTATGGCTCCCATTCCGTGCTCCTACCCATATTATAATTACAGGTCCCAATGCAATTTTAGGTAAACTATTTAATATAACTAAAAAAGGATCTGCCACTTTAGATAAGAATTTAGACCACCATAAAATAATAGCTATTAATACTCCCAGTATTGCTCCACTTACAAAGCCTACCATTGTTTCAAAACATGTAACTCCTAAATGTTCCATCAAATTGTTACCGAGATAAATTTAGAAAGGTTTTTACAATACGAGAAGGTTGACTGGCAATAAAACTATCAATTATACCAACATTCGCTAGAATTTCCCATACTAAAATAAATCCTACTACTATTATTATTTGTACTGTAAATATTGCTATCTTATTTAATTTTTGTTTTCTTAAGTATACCATCCTATCTTTCGATATGGCTTTTTTATCCATGTACATCAAGCTCCTTCCATAAGCAGTCAAAATATTCACTAAATTTACTATTTTTTCTACAATTTAATGGATCTCGGTCCTCCATTTTAAAATTAATATCATATATTTTTTTTACCTCTGTTGGACGCTTGCTTAATACGATTACTCTATCTGACATACTAATTGCTTCTGAAATGTCGTGAGTAACCATTATCATTGTCATTTTTTCGCTTTTTAAAATTTTATATACGTCTTTTGTTACCATTAATCTTGTTTGATAATCAAGTGCAGAAAATGCTTCATCTAGTAATAATATTTTAGGTTTTACTGCTAATGTTCTAATGAGAGCAACTCTTTGTCTCATTCCTCCGGATAGTTGCGAAGGTAGTTTATCTTTAAACTCATATAAATGATATTTCTTTAGTAACAAATCTACATAGGCTTTACTTTCTTCATTTTTATTTCCCATAATTTCTAATCCAAATAGGACATTGTTATATATAGTTCTCCATTCTAGTAAGCTATCCTTTTGAAGCATATATCCTATTTTATCAGTTATTCCATTAATTTCTTCTCCTTCTATCTCCACATAGCCTGAAGTTTTTTCTTCAAGACCTGCTATAATTGATAAAAGGGTTGACTTTCCACATCCACTTGGTCCTATAATACTAATGAATTCTCCTTTTTTTACAGAAAAAGTAGCATTTTTAATTGCTTCTAGTTCTCCATTTTTCGCCTGATATTTTTTTGTTACATTTTTAATTTTTAATATATCTTCCATTTTTTCCTCCTTTTACACCTATCTAGAATAGTATATTCGTAATTTAGAAAAATGGTTATTTTAATGTTATACTCTTTTTTATTTGTGTTGATTTACATATTGTGTGTTGATATTTTTACAAAATTATTGTATACTAATATTATCAACATGTAACCCATTAACCCATTTGTAAAAGGAGAATATCTATGGAAAAGAACAGACCGCAAGACACAGTACCCAAGAAAGAGGATTTTTCAGTTTTATGCCAATGCAATGGGGAAACACAGCACCACGTTTGCTGCTGTGCCCACAAGGGCGGTAGCGGGTGCAAGAATGCCTGCTGCCAAAATGGATCTGGCAATTTGAACCGTTTGGAAGAATAATTGCCAAACAAAACGGCTTAAAGCGAAAGCTTTAAGCCGTTTTGTTAATTTTGCTAACTATCATTGATTTTTTATTTGTTAATCAGTATTTAAATTCATTCCTCTTGTGGAGTAAGCTTATCTTCCGCCCATTCCGGCCTCCGCCTCCTCCGAAACCACCGCCAGATGAGAAGCCTCCGCCTCCTCCTGAACCCGAAGAATAGTTTGTGCTACTATAATATGAATTTCTAACTGAATTATTTAATGTACTTATGAATGATGTGCTAAATCTTGATGAGTTCATTAAATAAAGATATGTGTATCCGTTTGATGAAAGATATGATTCATCTAACATTTCTGGGTATACTACTTTTAGTTGTTTTAATACCTTATCTGCTATTCCAAATACTGTTGCATATACTAAATATTTTTCCCAAAGTATTAATTCTGGTACAGATTTTTCTTTCATCATAGAAAAATCCTCCATATATTTTTTTAAGCCCTTTAGTTTTTCTTTTTCACTCATTCCTTTTTCAGTTAAAGTATTATATCTTCCTGATATTTTAAAACAATATATTGATGCCACGGCTGAAGGTATTACAAGTAACCACATAAAAGCTATACTTGCTATTGTTAAGAATATGTATAATGCTCCTTTAAAAGACCATCCATAGTGTTTTGTTATTAATTCTTTACTATAATTTCCTTCTTGTTCTTGAGATTTTTTAGCTATTGTTTCAATTCTTTTAAATTTACTTAAAACTTCTGAAGAATGATTGCTTGCATATTTTTCAAATTCTTTCATTGTAAATGAATTACTATCGTTTTTTGGTACTTTTTTTAGTAATTCATATATTAGCTTTTCATCTTCTTTTAATTCTTCTGTATTTTTACTTATTAAATTTACTTTTATTTGATCTTTTTTACCTGGTATTTGCTCAAAACTAATATGCTTTTTCATACATAAATCTAACATTGTAGCAGATACAATTTTAGTCATATTATATTGTAATCCTGTAGATTTAAAATAATATAAAAACCCTGCTTCTGCTGGTGTTTGATTTTTATCTACATCTCTATAATATTCAAATTGTTGATTTGGTTTTATTATAGGTGTATTTTTTAATTCTCTATGATATTTTATAATTTTTCTAATTACTACTACTGCTAATATAAGTCCTAAGATATTTGTAACAATAAAAAATGTTATTATTACTTTTCTTCTCGTTTCAATTTGTTTTGCTATTTGTTCCCTTTTTCTGTTTGCTTGATCTGCCCAAGTTTGTTCCTCACTTAATATACTACTTAGTTTATTTTGGTTTACAGTATTTAAATTTTTATTAAATATTGTAGTTGGTGTTACAATTCTTGTTTCTAGCATAGTATTTTCCGCAAAGTCTTCTACTGTAAATCTTACAGTATTATTGGATAATTTTTCTATATTTCCATTTAATGGTCCATGTGCCCATACTCTTAAATCTTCTAAATTTTGTACTGAAGTAGGTAATTTTATTGTTCCTTCTATATAATCTGCTGGAATTTCAGAACTTCTACTTATAAATTGCCAATAAAATTCTGAACAATCATTATAATTTTTTATAGCATCTATAATCTTATAACTAATTTTATAGGTTCTAGTAGTACTCTCTGCATGTGCTCCCCATGCTATTTCAAAGTTTCCTTTATACATTAACGCATAATAGCATTTTTTATCTACGTGATATTTATATTGATTAATTTTAGTAAAATCAATATCTCCGCTTGATTTTATTTCTTTCACTTTTACATTTGTTATTTCTTTATATTTAGAACTATCTACCTCAAAGGTTTTAAATAAGGTATTAGTATCTTCTATTCTAATTTTCCAAGTTTCAGTAACATCAGCTGTTCCATCTGCATTTAGAGTTACATCATAGCTTAGATTTCTTAACCTTAATCCTCCACTTGCATTTGAATTATTAGATATTATTAGTATTCCTATAAAAATACAAATAAATAATATTGTTCTTTTTAGTATTTTTTTCATACTTGATCCCCTTTTTCTAATTTTCTATTTCTATTTTATTATTATTAAATAAAAATTACAATGTTTTTATAAAACTTTTATATGTTTGCTGTTATTGTTTAGTATTAATTCATAAAAATCTTCGAAGAATTCTCGAGAAACATACTTTAATAATGTAGGGTTCTTATTATTGCTTTTTAGAATTCCCAGTCGACTACGTCGACAGCCCTCTTGAAAGGGCTTTCTTGTATGCCTTCGTAGACTATTAAATATAGTTTGAACATTAATGATTTAATTGATTTTTAGCAAGAGTCAATTATGTTTCTTAATTGATGAGAAAATTGGAAAAAGGAGGATTTTACTCCTCCTTTATGTAGCCTATAATTTCTTTTTGGGTTTTTGTGGGATATGTTTTTAAAATTTTATTAACTCTTTGTATGACTTGTTTTTCTGTCATTTTATTTTCTTTCTTTAGAACAATTTTTAATTGTTCTTTTTTGACTCTGAGATCTACAGTAAATTCATCTTCTAATTCATTTTTAGAAAACCAATCTGCTGATATGGGATATATGAATATTTTTTCTTTAATTTCCCTAAATCCCGTTTTATCTCCCACAATAATAAATTCATCTGTACAGCCTAATATTTTTTGATCATCATCCCTCATTATATACCCATCAAAAAAAAGCCGCCTATTCCAACAAAATGTAATATAAAAGATTTGCATACTCTGTTCTCCTTTCGTTATTTTACAAAACAACTACTCTTTACAATTACATTACTATATATATTAACATAATATTGATTTTTTTGCAAATTTTTTGATTAATAATCACTTCTTTCCTTATATCCATACACTACTTTACCAAATTTAATTTCATTAAATTTCTTTTGCATTTCCATTATTACAATAGGTGATATTGATATTAAGCCTACATATATCCACTGTATAGTATTTAGTGGTACTAAATTAAAAATACTAGCAAGACTTGGTATGCATACTACCCCTACTTGTAATATGGTTCCTAAAATTAGTGCTCCTACTAAGTATTTATTTTCAAAAAAGCCTACTTTAAATATTGATTCTTCACTTTTTATATTAAAACTATGCACTAACTCAAGTAATCCTAAAGATAAAAATGCCATTGTTCTTCCTATTTCTATTCCATATAAATTATTTCCTAAACTAAATGCAAACAATGTAAGCATTCCTATCATTATTCCTTCAACAAATATTTTCCCCCATAATCCGTCTGCAAATATTCCTTTTTTTGCATCTCGTGGCTTTCTATTCATTATATCTTTATCTGGTTTTTCTAAACCTAAAGCAATTGCTGGAATTGAGTCTGTAACTAAATTTATCCATAACAAATGTATTGCAAGTAATGGTGATTTTAGCCCTAATAAAAGTCCTACAAATATTGTTACAATTTCACCTATGTTTGTTGCTATTAAGAAATGTACTGCTTTTCTTATATTTTCAAAAATATTTCTTCCTTGTTTTACAGCTTCTACTATTGTTACAAAGTTATCATCTGTTAATATCATATCTCCAGCATTTTTTGCTACATCTGTGCCGATTTTTTCCCATAGCTATTCCTATATCTGCATTTTTTAGGGCTGGCGCATCATTTACTCCGTCCCCTGTCATTGCAACTACTGCACCTGTATTTCTAAAAGCTTTTACAATTCTTACTTTGTGTTCTGGTGATACTCTTGCAAATACTGAATACTTCATTATATTTTTTTCTAAATCTTCATCAGTTATTTTGTCTAATTCCGCTCCTGTAATCGCTATATCATTTTGCTTTAGTATCCCTAAATTTTTAGCTATTGCTGTAGCTGTTTTAATATGATCTCCTGTTATCATAACTGTTTTTATTCCAGCTTTTTTACAAGTGGTTACTGCTTCTTTTACCCCTTCTCTTGGTGGATCTATCATTCCTATTAATCCCACAAAATTAAGTTCTTGTTCTAATGAATTCGTATCTATTTTAGTAGGTAATATATCTATATCCTTATATGCTACTGCAAGTACTCTTAGTGCATCATTTGCAAGTTTTAGATTTTCTGTATTTATCTTGCTTTTTATATTACTTGTCAAAGTCGTTATTTCACCATTATAATAATGGTTTATACATCTATCTAATAATACATCTGGGGCTCCTTTTGTTATTATTCTATATTTATTTCCTAGCTTATGTACTGTTGTCATTAATTTTCTAGTAGAATCAAAGGGTATATCTGCAACTCTAGGATACTCTTTATATAGTTCATCTTTATTTTCACCAATTCTTAATGCTTCATTTACAATTGCAATCTCTGTTGCCTCTCCCTCGGCTACTAGTTCTCCATTTTTATTTTCTATATAACTATCTGTACACATACTTGCAAGGTCTAGTATAAATTTATACTCTTTTTCCATTACTATTTTACCGTGTATATCTCTTAATTCTACTACTTTCATTTGATTTTTTGTTAGGGTTCCAGTTTTATCTGAACATATTACACTACTACTTCCTAGAGTTTCTACTGCTGGCAATTTTCTAATGATTGCATTTTTTCTTGCCATTTTAGTTACTCCTATTGATAGCATAATTGTAACAATTGCTGGTAATCCCTCTGGTATTGCTGCTACTGCAAGTCCAACTGATGTAAGGAACATTTCTACTGGTGGGATTTTCTTGAATATTCCTATTACAAATATTGCAAGACATATAAGTAAACACGCTATTCCTAATGTTTTTCCTACTTCCCCTAATTTTTTCTGTATTGGTGTTTCTGGAGCTTCGTCTTGTATAATCATTTTTGCAATTTTCCCCACTTTTGTTGACATTCCTATTTCTGTTACAATTCCCTCTCCGATGTCCTCCTACTACAATTGTTGTAGCATAAGCCATATTTACCACATCTCCAAGTGTTACTTCTTGTTTTAATATGATATTTGCATCTTTTAATACTGGTACAGTTTCTCCTGTTAGAGCAGATTCTTCTACTTTTAAATTTGAAGTTTTTATTAATCTACAATCCGCTGGTACATAGTTTCCTGCTTCTAATATTATTATATCTCCTACAACTACTTCTTCACTTAAAATATTAGTAATTTTTCCATTTCTTTTTACCTTTGCTACTGGACTAGACATTTTCTTTAATGCTTCTAATGACTTCTCTGCTTTTGCTTCTTGAACTAGTCCCATTATAGCATTAAATACAACTATTGCTATTATTATTATTGAATCGAAATAATCTCCTGACCCTTCTAAATATGCCATAACTGCTGAAATTCCAGATGCTATTATAAGTATAATGATCATAAAGTCATTAAATTGCTTTATAAATTTGATTATTATACTTTCTTTTTTCTTATCTTGTAATTTATTTGGTCCATTTTTCTCTAACCTTTCTTTTGCTTCCTCCTCTGTTAAACCAATTTCTAAGTTTGTCCTTAAATTTCTTCTTGTTTCTTCAATATCTTTCGTATGCCACATATTAAACACTCCTTTGTTCATTTTGTTACATTCTATGCTTGTACTTTTTTAATATGACATAAAAAGAGAAGAAATTTTTAAAAATAATTTCTTCTCTTTTTTGTTATAATCCAATTTTTTTCATTTTATCTAATATTTTATCATAATATGGATACATATCTTTCTCATCTGAGTATTTTTTTATTTCATCTATTTTTATCCATTTTACACCACTGTTTTCATCTTCTTTTATGTGTAATTCTTCTTGCTCATCTGCTTCAAATATGTATGTTACATTTATATGTTGATGTGCCACTACGTATTTTCCTCTTTTTACATGTCCCCAAACTGGTAATATTTCAAGTGTAAATATTTCATTTGTAATTGGCTTAACGCTTTTTAATCCTGTTTCTTCTTTTGCCTCGCGTAGTGCAACATTTAAAAAGTTGTCTTCCCCATCTGCATGTCCTCCAGTCCAGGTCCACGCTTTATATATATTATGATATATAAATAATATTTTATCTCTTGTTTTATTGAATATAAATGATGATGCACTAAAATGAGCAATTTTATTTTCACGTGTTAATAAATCATCAAAAATACTTGCATAATATAATATTTGCTCTTTATCTGCTTTTTCTTGTTCATTATATGGCTCGTAATTTCTTATTTGTTCTAAATAATCCATAACTTTACTTCCTTAATTTCCTAGTTTCATACTTAATAACTTAGATATACCATTTTCTTGCATTGTTATTCCGTATACTGTATCTGCTGCTTCCATTGTTCCTTTTCTATGTGTAATTACTAAGAATTGTGTATCTTTAGAAAATCTCTTTAAGTAATCTGCAAATCTATATACGTTTACATCATCAAGTGCTGCTTCAATTTCGTCTAGCACACAGAAAGGCGCTGGATTTATTTTTAGTATTGCAAATAACAAAGCAATTGCAGTAAACGCTTTTTCTCCTCCTGAAAGTAGGCTCATATTTTGTAGTTTCTTTCCTGGTGGTTGTACTTGTATTTCGATTCCACATTCTAGAATATTATCTACATCTGTTAAAATAAGCTCTGCTTTTCCTCCACCAAATAGTTCTCTAAATACTTCTCCAAAGTTTTGATTTATTATATTGAATTTACTTTCAAATTGTTCTTTCATTGTAGCAGTCATATCACTAATTACTTTTTTAAGTTTTGCTGCTCCATCTTCTAGGTCTAATCTTTGTTCACACATAAAGTCATATCTTTCTTTTGTTTGCTTATATTCTTCTATTGAATCTATATTTATGCTTCCTAAATTTTTTATCCCATTACGCAAACTGTTTACTTTTTTTGTAGTTTCTGCTACATTTGATGGCTTTTCATAACCATCTACATTATTTGGTGTTATTTCATATTCTTCCCACATTTTGTTTATTACTTCTTCAATGTCTTCTTCTAGTTTTGTCTTTTTTACGTCCATTTTTACTATCTGTGCTTTTAAGTCTTCTATTACATTAAATTGTGATAGTATTTCTTCATCTGTTTTTGATTGTTCTTCATTTTTTGCAGTTCTTTCATTTTTTAGTTCTTCTACGTTTTTACTACTATTTGTTACTTGAAGTTTTATTTCTTCTATTTGTTCTACATATTCTTTTAATGATGCTTCTAAATTTTTATTGTCTTCCCCTATTTTTATCATTTGTTCTTCTTTGTTTTTCGTACTTACATTACAGTTTTCAATGTCTTGGTTTATTCTTTCTACCATTTCATCTATTGAAGTTTCAGACTCGTCAAAGGATGATACAGATATTTTTAGGTTTGTAATATCAAAGTTTAAATCGTCTATGTATTTTTGATTATCTTTATTTAGAACTGCATATTGCTCTACTTCTTGATTTAGGGCTTCTATTTCTGTTTGTAAGTTTTCTATTTCTTTTTTCTTTTCTTCTTTTTGTTTTATCATTTCTTCTTTAGATATTTTTAATTCATTTTGTTCATTTCTATATTTTTCTAAACGTGTTTTTAGTTTTTCTATGTTTTCATCTACTGCAAGCACTTTTTGCTTATCTGTTGCATATACTATATCTATTTCTTGTAGGCTTTTTTCTAAGCTTTCTACTTCTTCTAATACATTTTCTATACTTGCTTCATATTCTTCTTTTTCTAGAGTTTCTTTTTCAATTTTTTCTTTAATACGTTTTAGTTCTTTTTCTAAATCTTCTATTTCCCTTGCTCTACCTAAAATATTTACTGTTTTTGTAGCTATACTTCCACCAGTAATTCCTCCAGATGGGTTTATTATATCTCCTTTTACAGTTACTATTTTAAAAGAATAATTATTTTGTTTTGCAAGTTTTACAGCTACATCCATATCTTCTACTATAACTGTTCTACCAAGCAAGTTTAATATTACTTCTTCATATTTTTTATTTACTTTAATAAGATCTGACGCAATTCCTATTACTCCATCTATTCCTTTATCGTTTAATTTTTCTAATTTTTTTCCTTTTACAGAAGTAATTGGTAAAAATGTTGCTCTTCCTAAGTTATTTTGCCTTAAATGTTCTACTAATTTTTTTGCATCTTCTTCTGTATCTGTAACTATATTTTGTAGTGCTGCTCCAAGTGCCATTTCTATTGCTGTTTCGTATTTTTTATCTACTTTTATTAGATTTGATAGTACTCCGGTTCATTCCTTTTGATAAAGTAGCATTTTTTTCACAGTCTAATAATAGAGATTTTACACTTCTAATAAAGCCTTCTTTTTCTTTTTCTGTTTCTTGTAAGAATTTTAGTCTTGCTGATTTTATTCTTTCTTCTGTTTCATAGGTGTTAATATTTTCAGTATACTTTTTTATTTTCTCAGTGGCAGTATCTCTTTTTTGTCCAATCTCTTCTAATGATTTCTTTATAGAATTTCTGTTTTTTTCAATTTCTGCAAAGGTTTTTGATATATCTTCTTTTGTAATACGAGTGCTATCTAATTCACTAATTGTTACTTGTATTTCTTGAGATAGTGTTTGTTCTCTTTTTGAAGAATTTTCGTAATTTGCATCTAGTAAATTAATTTCATTATTTATTTCATATTTTTTATCCACATTTTGCTCTATTTTTGCTTTTTTATTTTCTATTTCTTTTTCTTTTGTTGATAACTTAGCTGTTAATTCTTGTAGCTTTTCTTCTTTTTCAGTAAGTTCTTTTTGGAATTTTTCTTTATTTCCTAAAAGATTTGCTTTCTTTTCTTTTTTTTGTAATTTCTCTTCCTCTAATTCTTCTATACGTGTTTTTGTTTCTTCTATTTCTTTTTCATATCTTTTATAGTTTTCGTTATTATTTAAAATTCTTTCATTTGCAACGTTTATATTAGAGTTTATTTGTTCAATTTGCTTACTGCTTTCAAAGCCTATGTTTTGCATAGACTCTATTTTTTCTGTTATAATGTTTGTTTCTTGTTTTAATTTTTCTTTTAATTCATTTAATTTAGCCATTTTCTGTTCTGCATCATTATTATTAGATATTAAAATATCTTCGTCTATTTTTAATTTTTCTAATTTTTCTTTATATGTATCTATGTTGTATAAAAATAGTCCTATTTCTATTCCCTTTAATTCTTCACGTAAATCTAAAAATTTTCTTGCTTTTTCAGATTGCATTTTAAGAGGCTCTATTGTCCCCTCTATCTCTGATAATATGTCGTTTATTCTTAATAAGTTTAATTTTGTATTTTCTAATTTTTTCTCTGATTCTAGTTTCCTTACTCTATATTTTACTATTCCTGCGGCTTCTTCAAATATATGACGTCTATCTTCAGATTTGTTACTTAATATTTCATCAATTTTTCCTTGTCCTATTATACTGTAACCATCTTTTCCAATTCCTGTATCCATAAATAGCTCTAATACATCTTTTAATCTACAAGGTGTTTTATTTATAAAATATCCAGATTCTCCGCTTCTATATATTTTTCTTGTAACTGTTACTTCATTATATTCTATTGGAAGCTTTCCATCTGTATTGTCAAATACTATTGAGGCTTCCGCAAAACCTAATGATTTTCTGTTTTGTGTTCCTGCAAATATAATATCTTCAGATTTTGCTCCTCTTAAAGATTTCATACTTTGTTCTCCAAGTACCCATCTTATAGCATCTGAGATATTACTTTTTCCTGATCCATTTGGTCCAATAACTGATGTTATTCCTTCTCTAAATTCTAATATTGTTTTATCTGCAAAGGATTTGAATCCCTGTAGTTCTAATCTTTTTAAGTACATTTGTTACCACCTTTATTTTTGCTCTATAAATTATCTTTCTTCAGTTTCTATACTTTGGCTGGTTAGTCTTTGTTGTAATTCTTCTTTTTCTTTTAATAGTCTAGCTACGATTTCGTCTATTTCTGCTATTCTATTTTTCATTCTTTCTTCACTTTTATTATATTCTTCATTTTCGCTATATGCTGCTTCTACTACTTCTTCTTCAGGTTTATGATAATTTATATTATTTGCATCTGCTATTAGTTGTGTTTCAGGATAAGCAGCTTTATATAGTTTTACAAATTCTTCATCTGTTTGTTTTATAAGATATAATAAGTTTTCAATTGTTGGTTCCTTAATATTTCCTTGTCTATTTTGCATTTTTCCTTTTTCATCTGGTGCACTAGTAAAAAATCCATAACTACCATCAGATAATCTCTTTATTCCACCTTCTGATAGATTAACATTACGTTCTTTAGTTCTAGAATTATGCCACCAATAAATTTCTTGTTCATTTAGCATAAATCTTAAATTATATATAGATCCATCCTTTTTTCCTTTAAATAAATCTAACATATCATTAGTTAATCTTCCTTTTACGTAATAGCTTTCAGTAGTATCTAAATCCTTTTCTGCTATACTTAATTTTTCTTTTACTCCTTCTAATTTTTCAAAAATATCTTTCATATTTTCCCTCCTATAATTTCCTTAACTATATTACTCTGTTATTAGTACTGGGCGAAAACCTACGAAGAATAATCCACTTCCTGTTATATTTGAAAACGCAAATATTCCTGACTTTGCTCCATAATCTCTACCTCCACCACGTAAAGAGAATGGTCCATAACTGTACCAAAACCATGCATAATCTTCATTCCATGAACCATTTGAATCACTCGCTGAATTTGATGTCTCCCATATTGCCTCTCCTAACCTTTTTTGATTTGCATTATAGTTTATTTCTCTATCTTCAGAAATTCCTTCATATTTGCTTTTATATTGATTAGATTCTCCTTTTAGACTTCCTCCATAGTTTTCATATTCAGATCCTGCTTCAATATATCCTGCTGTCCATTCCCATAATCCTCCACTTAAATCATATATTCCATATACGTTTCCTGTACTACTTGCAAGTTGCCCTTGTGCAGTTGTATAACTTCCTTGTTGTCCATTTTCTAGTAATGTTGAAAGTGTTCTTGTTGAATCCATATTAGCACTTATTTTATCTGCTCCATACCCTGTTATTGCATATATTGTATTTGTTCCATTGACATTTACATTATTGATTGTTATTTCTTCTCCATTTCTTCCATATTTACTATGAGTTAAATATGCTACTGCTCCCCATTCACTATTTTTTGTTAAATGGCTATCTGCTTTATCATTAAATCCGTATGGATTACCGCTTTGTGTTAAACTTCTACATAAATCATATGAATCACTTATTCCCAGGAAATTCATACTAGGCCTATTTCCTTGAAATACTGGATACTTTATTTTATCTCCTATTGCTCTTGTTCCATAGTAATTTTTTGTTTGATTATTTATAGTAATTGCCACATTTGAATCTTGTGCAGTATTTGCATTTCCCGCTGTTCCTACATATCCTGCTTCAAATTTTGCAATCCAAAACCCTGTAATTTCTTTATCCCATTCACCATTTGCAAAACTATTTTTTGTTCCATCTTTAAATGCAGGATGTACAATATATGCTCCTTTTTTTCCTTTTGCATCTACATAGTTTGCACTTGTTACATCTAACCCTCTAAAGTCTTTGTTTGTATCGTCTTTTAGGAATACTACGTCTATTGTTCCTCCAGCTGATTTATCGCTTGGATTTGTATAGTTTATTTTATATGCATATCTTGGTATCCATACCCACATACTTCCATCTTCTGTTTCAGCATTTGCCCATTTGCTTGTGTTTTCTTGCTTTGCAAGAGAGGTATCTTCATATGCGTACCATTCTGTATCATACTTAGTAGTTTTTATAAGCTCTGTTTCATTCCACTTAACAGGAGTCATTCCATCAGCAAGTTTTGGAGCGTTTACTTGGATTTTATTTTTTCTTTCTAAAGTGTTATATACATCATCAATATTGTTTACACCTTGCTCATATATTTCTTTTATTCTAGCTGTTTCTTGAATTAAACTACTTTCAGAGTTAGTACTTAACATATACATTCCAACTAAGTACATAACAAAGAACAGCATTGCTATTAGAACAAATAGTGTTATTGATCCTTTTTCTTCTTTTAAAATTTTCATTAGTTTCCTCCAAAAATCTATTGTACTTATTATATATGATAAATGCTGTTAGTTCAAGTAATTATTGCAATTTTTCTTTTGTAACTAGCCAATTAACTCTTTCTTCGTGTAGTTTGTCTTTTAATTTTATTCCTTCTTCTATTCCATATTTTTCTTTTATATATTTTCCATTTATTTTACTTAAACATTCTTCTCCTATTTTTTCAAATTCTATGTCTTCTAATTTAGTATTTCTAGTACTACATTTGTCTGCAATTACTACTATTTGTAAGCCGTGTAATCCTAGTTTTGATTTTGCTACTCTTTCTATAAAGCTTACTTTTTTTGTAGGTGTCATTTTATAAAAGATTCCACCTTTCATATGTTCAGCTGCTGATACTTTTCCATAAGATATCCACTTGTTTGGAGCTCCAATTCTTTGTCCAAATTTTTGTACTATTTCTACCCCTTTTTCATCATGTCCATAATGATGTGGATACATACTTTTGGGTGTTACACCTTTTCCTAAGTCGTGTACTAATGCTGCAAAACGAATGTCTATATCTTTAGTTAATGTGGCTGCTTTATCTACTACTAACATTGTATGATTATAGCTATCTCCTTCAGGATGATATTCTATTGGTTGAAGTGAACCTATTAAGTCATATATTTCTTTAAAATGGACATCTAATACGTTTGCATCTCTTAATACATTGAAGAATATTGATGGTTTGTCTGTTTCTAGGGCTTTTTCAAATTCATTAAATACTCTTTCTTTTGATAGTGTCATTAACTCTTGTTTTAGTGATTCCATAAGTTCTAGAGTACTTTTTTCTACACTAAATTCTGTTTTTGCTGCAATTCTTGCTACTCTATATACACGTAATGGATCTTCACTAAAAGCACTTGTTGTCGCTCTTATTAGCTTGTTATTTATATCACTTATTCCATTAAATGGATCTATAATTTTACCTGTTAATACCTCTTTTGCTATTGCATTTATTGTTATGTCTCTTCTTGATAAGTCTTCTTCTATAGTAATGTCTTTTGATGTTTTGGTTTTGAATTCTTTATGTCCTAAACCTATCTTTTTCTCTTTCCTTGCAAGTGCAAATTCTGCTCCCTCTATATCGAATACTTCAAAGGATTTTCCTCTAGCTTTCGCACCTGGGAATAATCCTATAAATTCTTCTTTTTCTATTCCTGTTACTGAATAGTCTTTATCATATATTTCTTTTCCCATTATTTCATCTCTTATTGCTCCTCCTACTAAATAAAGTTTTCCTCCTGCTTGATGAATTTTTCTTGCAATTTCATTTATATCCAAAGCTATCAGCTCCTTTTTTATTTTAAAATATGTATCTAATAGGATGTTTGAAGAACTTTCCTATTGGATAATAAAAGAAGTAGAGTATTCTACTTCTTTTATATCATATATTTTGTTCTGTTACAATGTTGTTTATTCTAGTATCCTATTATTTCTTGGTTAGTTGATAACTTTGGTCTATTAATTCATATAATAATGTTTCGTTTACTTTTTTACTGATAATTACTGTGTTCCAATGTTCTTTATTCATATGGTATGCTGGTATTATATAATCATAGGTGTTTCTTAATAAGTCTGAATAATCTGGATTCGTTTTTACATTGAGATATTCTTCATCTTTTACTTTCATTATTAATGCAAACCATTTTCTATTGTTCTTATGCCTAAATATTGCTGCGTCAGGTGTATCCTCCCATAAATATTCTGGATTTGCACCATATTTTTCTTTTATGTAGTTAAGTATTTTTTCTCTCTTTATCATTTTTTCTCCTAGTATTTATTATATTTTTAATTATAGTTCTTTCCACTTTTCTTCTTTAAATCCTATAAAGATTCCTTTTTGAGATATTAATAATGGTCTTTTTATAAGCATTCCATCACTTGCTAGTATCTCTATTTTTTCTTTGTCTGTCATAGTTAATAATTTTTCTTTTAGGTTTAATTCTTTATATTTTAGTCCACTTGTATTGAACCATTTCTTTATTTCTTGTCCACTTATTTTTATCCATTCAGTTAGTTCTTTCTCTGTTGGTGTTTCAGTAACTATGTTTCTTTCTACAAAGTCTATTTTGTTTTCTTCTAGCCATTTCTTCGCTTTTTTACATGTTGAACATTTTGGATATTCTATAAATATATTTTTCATTTAATTGCCTCCTTAGATTAATTTCATTTTATAAGTAATTTCAAAATCTTCAAATCCATTGTTTTTATAAAATTGTCTTGCATTAATGTTCTTAGCGCTTGCTGTTACTTTAATTTCTTCTATATCTTTGGATATACAATATTTTTTAAATTCTTCTAATAGTTTTTTACCTATTCCTTGTCTTCTATATTCTTCTTCAACATAAAAGTTATCTAATTCAGATAATGATTTTGTTGCATATTCTGGTTTTACATTAATACTTCCAGCTAAGTATCCTATAACTTTATTATCATCTACAGCAACCCAGACAGTACCTTTTTCAATTAGTTCTATAAAATAATCTTCGCCCATTTTTGAAAATGTCCATTCCATATTTAAGGCTGGATCAAAATTTTTATATTCTAAATCAAATAATTTATAGTTTAATTCTTGTACAGACTTCAAATCTTCAAGTGTCGCTTTTCTTATAATTACGTTCATTTTTCCTCCTAAAATTATATAATTATTGGTCAAATTTCATTGCATTATCTATAACTTCTTTTTGTTTTTCAAAATTTGCTTTTGTCACTGGTATTCTTGCATACATTTCAGTTCCTAAAAAATAGTTTAATATATCAAATGATTTTAATGTTTCTTCTGTTCCACTGCCACTTCCTCCTGCACAAGCAATACAAACTATTTTCTTTCCTTTTATTTTTGAATCGTCGTTAAAAGCGTCACATCTTTTTAATCTATCAAAGAAAGTTTTAGCAGATTCACTCATTTCATGAAAATACACTGGAGTAATAAATATGTAAGCATCAAAGTTTTCCATATGTTTATATATTTCATTAAAGTCATCTTTTTGTATACATATGTGTTTGTCTAAACATATTCCCCAGCCTCGTTCACCACATGCCAGGCATTTTTTGATGTTCTTTTTGTTTATGCAAATGTGTTCATGGACATATTTTAATACATCTAGTTGTTCTTGACATTCTTCTACACAGGAGAAGGTTAAACCTATTTTGTTTGGTATAAAACTGTCTTCGTTTACTTTATTTGCACTAAAACTTAATATCAATACTTTCATATTTGACTCCTATTAGTTTATTTTGTTTTTATTATATCATTAGTCGTGTAGGATTTGAAGAGGAAAATGGAAGATTTTTGGGGATGCCACTTTGACCTTCGGGTTATGAGAATTTAATAAGTGTTTTTGAGAAATTTTGTTAACTTGAGTTTTTATTAGTTTTAATAGGGTTATAGCGAATTGGTGTGATTATGAATTAAGTTAAATTTTGTACTTTTTTGCAACGATTGTCCCCAATTTGT
>JAAVZA010000048.1 GCA_022791395.1 Clostridia bacterium | reverse complement strand
TTTTATCGTCTCTTACTATATTTCCTTTTTCTATTTGTATAACTCTTTTTTTCATTCTATCTACTATATCTTTTGCGTGTGTTGCAACAATTACTGTTGTTCCTCTCATATTGATTTCATTTAGTAACATCATAATATCCCAAGCCGTATCTGGATCTAAGTTTCCTGTTGGTTCATCTGCTATAAGCATTGATGGATTATTTACAAGTGCACGCGCTAGTGCTACTCTTTGTTGTTCCCCTCCTGATAGTTCATTTGGATACATTTTTGCTTTTCCACTTAATCCAACAAGTGAAAGTACCATAGGAACTTGTCTTCTTATGTGCCTTGGTGTTGCTTTTACTATATACATTGCAAATGCTACATTTTCATATACTGTTTTATCTGGTAAAAGCCTAAAATCTTGAAATACTATCCCCATACTTCTACGTAAATATGGAACTCTACTTTGTTTTAAAAATGTTGTATCTTTTCCATTTATTATAATATTTCCTGAACTAGGTTCTTCTTCTTTTAATATAAGTTTAATTAAGGTAGATTTTCCGTGAACCTGATGAACCTACTAAGAAAGCAAATTCACCTTTTTCAATCATAAAATTGGCATTATGAACAGCTTCTGTTCCTGTCGAATATACCTTATTAACATTTCTAAATTCTATCATATTACCTCCTTGTAAAGGTTTATTTTAAATGTATACAATTTCATCATAACAATAAAACAAATTTATTGCAATACCAATTTATAAAAAAAAACGCCAAGATTCAGCATTATTCTTGCTTTCTTAACGTTTTTTAATTGTTTATTAAGTTTTTATTACTTTTTTATGACATAAGTTCTTTTATAATTCCATCTTTGCTTAATCCAAAATATTCTAGTAATTTCTCAGCTTTACCTGATTTACCAAAGGTATCTTTCATTCCAAGTCTTGTTACTTTTGTAGGATATTCTTCCGCAAGCACTTCACATACAGCACTTCCAAGTCCACCAATTATACTATGGTCTTCTATTGTAATTATTCTTTTAGTTTCTTTTGCACATTTTACAATTAATTCTTTATCAATAGGCTTTATTGTATGAATGTCTACTACTCTTATGTTTATTCCCTTTTCTTTTAATTCTTCCATAGCTTTAATTGCTTCTGAAACCATTAATCCTGTTGCTATTACAGTTGCATCAGTTCCAGCTCCAATTTGTATACCTTTTCCTATTTCAAATTTTTGATTTTCATCATATATAATAGGTGATGCAAGTCTGCCTAATCTTAAATATACTGGTCCATTTATTTTACAAATTTCTTCTACTGCCCATTTTGTTTGTGTATCATCTGATACACTTAGTACTGTCATATTTGGTAATGACCTCATTAAGCTTATATCTTCAAGCATTTGATGTGTTGCACCATCTTCTCCAACTGATATTCCTGCATGCGTTGCACATATTTTTACATTTAATTTTGGATAACAAATGCTATTACGTATTTGGTCATAACCACGTCCTGCTGCAAATACTGCAAATGTACTTGCATATGGAATTTTTCCACAAGTTGCCATTCCTGCTGCTGTACCTAACATATCCTGTTCTGCTATTCCCATGTCAAAAAATCTCTCTGGAAATTCTTTTTTAAAAAGTTCTGTTTTGGTAGCAGCTGCTAAATCAGCATCCAATACCACAATATCTTTATTTACTTTTCCAAGTTCTACTAACTTTTTTCCATAACTTTCACGCGTAGCTATTTTATTAGATATATCCATATTATTTACCTCCTAATTCTTTAATTGCACAGTTATACTGTTCTTCGTTTGGAGCTTTTCCATGCCATCCTACTTGATTTTCCATAAAAGATACACCTTTACCTTTTACTGTTTTTGCAATTATAGCAGTTGGCTTTCCTTTTACTGTTTTTGCTTTATTAAACGCATCTATTAATTCTTCTATATTGTGTCCATCTACATTTATTACATTAAATCCAAAGCTTTCAAATTTTAAATTAATTGGATATGAACTCATAACCTCTGTAATCTCTCCATCAATTTGAAGATTATTATTATCTACTATTACGCATAAATTATCCAGTTTATAGTGCGCTGCACTCATAGCCGCTTCCCAAATTTGACCTTCTTCAATTTCGCCATCTCCAAGTAAACAATATACTCTAAATCCATCTCCATTTAACTTAGAAGACATAGCCATTCCATTTGCAGCTGATAGTCCTTGTCCAAGAGATCCTGTAGACATATCAACACCTGGTATATGTTTCATATCAGGATGTCCTTGTAAAATACTATCAATTCCTCTAAAGGTTAATAATTCTTTTTTATCAAAGTATCCACGTTCAGCAAGTGTACTATAAAGTGCTGGAGATGCATGCCCTTTGGATAAAACAAATCTATCCCTTGCAGGTGATTTTGGCTCTTCTGGATTAATGTTCATTTGATTAAAATATAAAACTGTTAAAATATCAGCACATGATAAAGATCCTCCTGGGTGCCCAGATTTTCCAGCATATACTTCCTCTATAATTCCAATTCTAATGTTGTTTGCAATGTTTTTTAATTCTGTAATATCTGTAATTTTCAAAAATATCACTCCTCTTTAACTTTTATATATTATATATATATCATAAAGTTATATAAAAAAGCAATGAACTTAAAACTATATTTAACTATTTTTACTAAATTTGTTCCAATTAATTTAAATTTATCATATAATGTACTTATGGAAAATATAACTATATTTTCTTTTATATAATCATTTAAAGAGGTGACTCTTATGGAAAATAAAAGATATAAACTTGCACTTGTTGGTGCTACTGGACTTGTTGGAAGAACTGCAATTGAAGTTCTTGAAGAAAAAAAATTACCAATTGATGAATATGCATTTTTTGCATCTTCTAGATCAGCTGGTTCTTTAATTAATTTTATGGGAAAAGCTTATACTGTTCGTGAGCTAAAAGAAGATTCTTTTGATGAGGGTTTTGATTTCGCAATATTTTCTGCAGGTGGAGAAACTTCAAAGAAATTCTCTCCTATTGCCGCTAGCAAAGGTTGTATAGTAGTTGATAATAGTAGTGCTTTTAGAATGGATAAAAATGTTCCTTTAGTTGTACCTGAAGTTAATCCTGAAGAAATAAAAAATAATTCAGGTATTATAGCAAATCCAAATTGTTCAACAATTCAGGCTGTTGTTGCACTAAAGCCCTTAGATGACAAATATAAAATTAAACGAATTGTTTATTCTACTTATCAAGCAGTTTCTGGTGCTGGAAAATCTGGAGTAGATGATTTAGAAAATGGTATGAAAGGATTACCAAATAAAAAATTTCCTCATCCAATATTAAACAATTGCCTACCACATATTGATGTTTTTCTAGATAATGGATACACCAAAGAAGAAGAGAAAATGATAAATGAAACAAGAAAAATATTAAAAAAACCAGATTTAAAAATAACTGCAACTGCTGTAAGAGTTCCAGTTGTAAATTCTCATAGTGAGAGCATTAACATAGAATTTGAAAATAATTTTGAGCTAGAGGAATTAATTAATACATTAAAAAATGCACCTGGCATTATTGTTCAAGATGATGTTAACAATAACATATATCCTCTTGCAACAAATGCGAATGGGCATGATGAAGTATATGTTGGAAGAATACGTAGAGATTATAGTGTTGAAAATGGAATTAATTTATGGGTTGTTGCAGATAACATAAGAAAAGGTGCTGCGTCTAATGCTATACAAATTGTAGAAAAACTAATTACTATTATATAAAAAAGGGGAGGTTGGACAAAAGTCCTTCCTCCTACATTCTTTTAACGAACCGCAAAACCGATTCGCCACGGGCAATATTTCTGCAGGAATGTGTTTCACCCTTCTTACAGGTCATGGTTTCTCCCGGCCCATACTCTACGCCGTTACATATAACCTTGCCTGCTAAAACCGTATATTCCTCTGAGTCTTTTTCATGCGCATGCATACCTATTGAGGCATCACGTTCCATTCGAATATTCCCAGATTCATATACATCAGGATCCGGATGCTTGCTCCTGTCTGTATATATTGTACAGGTACCGCATCCGTCTTTTAATCGAAACACAAATCTTCTTCGCAGTCCGCCTTCCTTAACACCCCGATTCAAACTTTCAATGAGTTCCCTGATTGCATTTTCGTTCATAGTGTTTCCTCCTTCTATTCTACAATCGCGGTTTATAAAGTTGTTTATATTTTACCATATTTTTCGTAAACCTGCAAGTACTATATATAACTATCCCACTCCTTCTATATCATGGTTATGTGCATAGCTTGTACATTCTACATTACATTTCTTTTCTAATGCTTTAGTATCTTTTCCTGTTCTTTTATAATAATCCAGTATTGCTGCTTTTACCGCTTCTTCTGCAAGTACTGAACAATGTAATTTCACAGGAGGAAGTCCATCTAACGCTTCTACTACTGCTTTATTTGAAAGTTCTAATGCCTCATTTACTGATTTTCCTTTTATTAATTCTGTTGCCATACTACTTGTTGCAATTGCTGCTCCACAACCAAAAGTTTTAAATTTTACATCTACTATTATATTGTTTTCTATTTTTAAATATATTTTCATTATATCTCCACAAACAGGATTACCAACTTGTCCCACTCCATCTGCATTTTCTATTTCTCCAACATTTCTTGGCTTTGTAAAATGCTCTACTACTTTTTCTGAATACATTAATACTACCTCTCTTTTCTTCGCTATTTGGTTTTTACTATTGCAGAGGGCAAGTTCCCTCGCCTCTCTACTAAATTATTTACAAACTAATTCACCTATTTTTTATAAAATCTTCATATAATGGTGACATATTTCTTAATCTTTCTACTACTTCTATCAATGTATTTACTAAGAAATCTATATCTTCTTTTGTGTTTTCTTCTCCTATAGTTATTCTTAGTGATCCATGTGCTATTTCATGTGGCAACCCTATTGCAAGTAAAACATGTGATGGATCAAGTGATCCAGAGGTACAAGCAGAACCACTAGAAGCACATATTCCTTTCATATCTAGATTTAAAAGTAATGATTCTCCTTCTATAAATCTAAATGAAATATTGGCATTACCTGGAAGTCTTTTGGTTCTATGTCCATTTAATTTAATATATGGTATTTTTTCTTCTACTTGTGATATATAATAGTCTCTTAAATTTGTAAGCTTTTTATTATATTCATCAAAGTTTTCATATGCAAGTTCAATTGCTTTTCCCATTCCTACAATTCCAGCAACATTTTCTGTTCCTGCACGCTTATTTCTTTCTTGATGGCCTCCATCTTGAATTTTATCAAACTTAACTCCTGTTCTTACATATAATGCTCCCATTCCTTTTGGACCATAAAATTTATGTGCTGACATTGAAAGTAAATCTATATTTAATTCATTTACATTTATTCTAACATTTCCAATTGCTTGAACTGCATCTGTGTGAAAGTATATATTGTGCTTTTTTGCAATTTCTCCTATCTCTTTAATAGGTTCAATAGTTCCAATTTCATTATTTGCAAACATAACTGAAATTAATATTGTTTTATCTGTAATAGCTTCTTCTAATTCTTTTAAGCTTATTAGACCTTCACTATCTACATTTAAATATGTTACATTAAATCCTTGTTTTTCTAAGTTTTGGCAGGTGTGTAATACTGCTGGATGTTCTATTTTTGTAGTTATAATATGATTTCCTCTTTCTCTATTTGCATATGCCACCCCTTTTATAGCTAAGTTATCACTTTCACTTCCACATGAAGTAAAATATATTTCTTTTGGTCCTGCACCAATTGCATTTGCTACTTTATCTCTTGCATCTTCTACTGCTCTTTTTGATTTTCTCCCTATGCTATAAATAGAAGAAGCATTTCCAAAATTTAATGTAAAATATGGAAGCATCTCTTTTACAACTTCTTCCTTTGTAGCAGTAGTAGCTGCATGATCAAAATATCTTAATTTTTCCATTCGTTTACCTCTTTTCTTTTTGTTAGCTTTAGCTAACATTTTACCACTATATTATATTTTGTCAAGTACTTTTTTAATATTATATGGGAATTTTTCAAAAAAATACTAAAAGGGCAGAATAATTCTACCCTTTTAGCAATCAATCACATTAATTTTCTTTATTCCATCAAAATCAGAATCTAAATCATCATCCATTGTTAAAATATATTTTTGATAATCAGTTTTTTCAAAAATATGAAAAAACTTTATATTTTTCTTACTTTTTCAAAATTATGAAAAAACTTTATATTTTTCTGTACTTTTTTCAAAATCATAAGTTTTTATTATACTTACGCAAAAATAGCTATATGTATTTTATTACATATAGCTATTTTTAATATCTACATCTGTAAATTTAATTCAAACCTTTCTATAAAACCTATCCATTCTCCTTTATCATTTTTTACTCCTTGCATATAAACTCTTTGATTTCTAGCAGTTACGCATACAAAAACTTCTTTTCCATTACGCTTAATTCCTTCATATCCTTGTTTTATTCTTTCAATAGATTTATCATTACTATGACAATCAAACAAACTTTTTCCTATTAAATCTTTATATCCTCTTTCATCATAATAATGATATTGTGCATTTTGGTTCATAAATCTAATAATATAATCATTATCAACAAAAACTATAGGATAAGGATAGCTATTTAGTATTCCTTTTAACATTTCTAATTCTTCCATATTTACAATCCCTCACTTGATATCACTTCAAATTTTCACTACATCTATGGCAGATTGTAGGGTTCTCTTTATCTTCTCCAACAGTTTCAGAATACATCCAGCATCTTTCACATTTTTCACCAGGTGCCTGTTCTACTCTTACTCCTACAATACTATCTTTATCTTGCTCTTCTTTTCCTTCCTTAATTTCAACAGCTGAAACTATGAATATTTCTTTTAAAAGTTCTTCTTTTCCTTTTATAAATTCATATTCTTCTCCATCTGCAAAAAGAATTACTTTTGCTGCAAGTGATAATCCTATTTCTTTATTTGCTCTTGCAATTTCTAGTTTTTTTGCTACTTCATCTTTTATTTTAATGTATTTTGCCCATTTTTCTTCTAGCTCTTTATTATCATATTTAGGATTTACTTTTGGATAGTATGAAAGCATTACACTCTCTGCACTTTCTCCCTCCCTGTGTGGCATAAATTTCCATATTTCTTCTGCTGTATAACAAGTCATTGGTGCAAGTATTCTAACTAAACTTGATAATATTTCATACATTACAGTTTGTGCTGCTCTTCTTTCGATAGAATCAGTTTTTGCTGTATATAATCTATCTTTTATTATATCTAGGTAAAAAGCACTCATATCTACAACACAGAATTGATTTAATGCATGATATGCATTATGGAAATCATATACATCATAAGACTCAGTACAATCTTTAACTAGTTTATTTAGTCTTGATAATGCCCATTTATCAATTTCTTGTAAATCTTCATATGCAACTGGTTTATTTACATCAAAGTCACTTATATTTCCTAAAATATATCTTGCTGTATTACGTATTTTTCTATACACTTCTGTTACTTGTTTTATAATGTTTTTAGAACCACTTACATCAGATTTATAATCTGATGATAATACCCATAATCTTAATACATCTGCTCCAGATTCATTTATGACATCTTTTGGATCTATTCCATTGCCAAGACTCTTAGACATTTTTCTTCCTTGTTCATCAACAGTATAACCATGTGTTAAGACTTCTTTATAGGGTGCTTTTCCTTTTGTTGCAACAGAAGTTAATATTGATGATTGGAACCATCCTCTATATTGGTCACTTCCCTCTAAGTAAAGGTTAGCTTCTGGAAGTCCACGTTCACAAAGTACTGATTCATGTGTAGAACCAGAATCGAACCATACATCCATTATATCTGTTTCTTTTTTGAACTCTGTACTACCACAATGAGAACATTTTGCACCTTCTGGCATTAACTCTTTTTCAGTTAACCCAAACCACGCATTTGAGCCTTGTTCTTTAAAGATATTTTGAACTTTTTCTAAGCTTTCAGGTGTTACATATTCTTTTTCACACTCTTTACAATAGAATATTGGTATTGGTACCCCCCAGGTTCTTTGACGAGATATACACCAATCATTTCTATCTTCAACCATTTTAGTTATTCTTTCTTCTCCCCAAGCTGGATACCATTTAACACTTTTTATTGCATCTAAAGTTTCTTTTCTAAATCCATCAACAGATGCAAACCATTGGTTTGTTGCTCTATATATTACTGGATGTTTACATCTCCAACAATGTGGATATGAGTGATTAACAACTTCACTTGCAAGTAAATATCCGTTTTCCTCTAGCCATTTTATTATTTCTTTATCTGATTTTGCATAATACATTCCTGAAAACTGACCTGCACCTTCTGTTTGATGTCCTTTTGAGTTTACAGTTACAACTATATCTAATCCATTCTTTAATCCACAAAGGTAGTCTTCTTTACCATAGCCAGGAGCTGTATGTACAGCACCTGTACCAGTACCAAGTTCTACTAAAATTGTATCATCACTTCCTAGTACTACTTTTGAAGTTCTATCTAAGAATGGATGCTTACATATTACTCCTTCTAATTCTGTTCCATCAAACTCAGCTATTTTTCTATATTCTTCTATCCCTGCTTTTTCCATAACAGTTTTAACAAGTTCTGTTGCTATTATTACTTTTTCTTTTCCTATATCTACTATAGAATATTTATAATCTGGACCTATTGTTATTCCCATATTTCCTGGTAATGTCCAAGGTGTTGTTGTCCAAATTACTATTGATGTATTTTCTACATCAAATAAGCCTTTAGCATCTACTACTGGGAATTTTACATATGCTGTATTTGAATTTACATCTTTATATTCAATTTCAGCTTCTGCAAGTGCTGTTTCACAGTCTGTACACCAGTATACTGGTTTTAATCCTTTATATATATATCCTTTTTTATACATATCTGCAAATACACCTATTTGACGAGCTTCCATTTGTGGTTGATATGTTATATATGGATTTTTCCAATCAGCTAATACTCCTAAACGTTTAAAGCCTACTATTTGTTTATCTTTATAATCTTCAGTAAATTGTTTACAAGTATCTCTAAAGGTATTTACTGGTATTTCATCTCTATTTAATCCTAATTTTTCTATTGCCTTTTTTTCTGTTGGCATACCATGTGTATCAAATCCTGGCACAAATGGTGTATAGTATCCTTGTAAGTTTTTATATCTTACTATTGTATCTTTTAATATTTTATTTAGTGCATGACCTAGATGTATTTCACCATTTGCATATGGAGGTCCATCATGTAAAACAAAGGGCTCTTTTCCTTCATTTTTTTTAAGCATTTTTTCATACAAACCATTTTCGAAAACTTCTTCTAATATTTTTGGTTCATTTTCTGGTAGACTTGCTCTCATTGGAAAGTCTGTTTTTGGTAAATTCAATGTTTTTCCATAATCTTTCTTTTCTTCACACATATATTTTTCCTCCTTAATCTAATCAAAAAATCCATTTCATCCTATATTATAGGACGAAATGGATTATATTCCGCGGTACCACCTAATTTAGAAATACTTTTATATTTCTCTCTTAATTACTTTATAACGTAAGCTACACGATTTGTTCTACTCTCTTTCAAACAAATAACAAAAAGGTGATAACTTATAACTTATTATGCTACTAGAATCACACCCACCTCTAGCTCTCTTTAGCTTTTACATTATTGCCTTGTCCTTTTTATAGTTTTTAATTATTATGTTCTTTATTTTATCACTTTAATCAGTTTTTGACAAGTATTTTTTATATAAAACTATATATTTGTATAAAAATATTACATTAAGATTTATTTATAAAAATAGAATTGGGGAATGGTATATCCATTCCCCTTTGTTACAAAATAGAATTTTTTATTTAAGAATACTAATATAGAAATTAACAGATTTTACGGTTTACTTAAATTTCTTAAGATCGATGTCAAATTTCGCACCATCCATACTAACATATGCAGTCTCTGATGAATAGCAAAAAACATCATCATACTGGAAAGGAATAATTTCCGTACCTTCGGCATCTATAAATCCCCAAAGACCATCTTTTTGTACTGGTGCAATCCCGTCATTAAACGCACCTGCGTTCTCATACTGCAGTGGAAGTGCTTCTTTTCCTTCGATATCTATATAGCCCCAAAGGCCGTCTTTCTTAACATTTGCAAGTCCCTCGCTAAAGTTATGTGCTTGCTCATATTGGCAGGAAATTACTTCTGCACCTTCTTTGATATCTATATAGCCAAAAAAGCCATCTTTTTTTACAATTACAAACTCGTGACTAAAACCTACAATTGCATCATACTGCAGTGGAATTACTTCTGCACCTTCGGTATCTATCCATCCCCAAAGACCATCTTTCTTAACACTTGCAAGTCCTTCTCTAAAGAAACCTGCTCGCTCATATTGGCAAGGAATTACTTCTGTACCTTCGGTATCTATCCATCCCCAAAGACCATCTTTCTTAACACTTGCAAGTCCTTCTCTAAAGAAATCTGCTTGCTCATATTGACAGGGAGTTACTTCTGTACCTTCGGTATCTATATAGCCCCAAAGGCCGTCTTTCTTAACACTTGCAAGTCCTTCTCTAAAGAAATCTGCTCGCTCATATTGACAGGGAGTTACTTCTGTACCTTCGGTATCTATATAGCCCCAAAGGCCGTCTTTCTTAACACTTGCAAGTCCATCGCTAAAGTAATCTGCTTTCTCATATTGGCAGCGAATTACTTCTGTACCTTCGGTATCTATATAGCCCCAAAGGTCGTCTTTCTTAACATTTGCAAGTCCATATCTCCAGTAACCAGCTTCCTCATACTGGCTTTCAATGTTACTTACACTCCCTTCTTCACTGCAATCTTCATAGCTATATCCTGCTGACTTATCAGTAGGATTGTAATTGTGAAGACTGCACCCTGTAAGAATGGTACTAATAAATAATGCCAGTACCAAGCTTACGATTAACGTGTTCCGTTTTCTGTTTTTACTCATTTTTTCTCCTCCTATTTTGTGTACTATTTATACTAAATGTAACATTTAAATTATAGCACCTTTACATAATTTTGTCAAAAATAAAAGTAGTATTATGAAAATATGTCTTACATATTCATATTACTACTATATCTCTTTTTAAAAACCCATTTTCTACCTCTGCTGTTCCTATAAATGTATTATCTACACTATATATTCTACATATACCCTCTTGTATATCTTTTTTTAATTCTATTCCATTTAAAAATTGTATGACTTCTTTATCTGTTAATTCACAACTTGGCTTATCTTTTAACAGTTCTTCAAAGCCTATAAAGTGTTTTTCTATGAATTCTAAATCATCTTTATGCTCTTTTAATTCTCCTACTTTTATGGAATTTTCTATATTAAATCTGCCTACTTGTTGCCTTTCTAATTCTTTCATACAACCAATTGTATTTAATTTTTTAGCAATATCTTCACACAATGAGCGTATATATGTACCTTTTGAACACTCCACTATAAATATAACTTCATTATTTTTATGATCAAATTCTTCTAAATATATATTATATATATTTATTGTTCTAGGTTTAACTTCTACCTCTTTTCCCATTCTTGCATATTCATACAATTTCTTTCCATTTACTTTAATTGCAGAATACATTGGAGGATATTGCTCTTGCTCACCGTTTAAAAGATTCTAAAACTGTATTTATCAAATCTTCTGTAATTTCATTTTCTTTTATTTCTTGTGTTTTAACTACGTCACCAGTTATATCACCAGTAGTAGTACTAATACCTAATTTCAAAGTTGCTTTGTATGTTTTATCGTGTTCTATTAAATATTTAGATAATTTAGTACCTTTTCCAATAAGAAGTGGCAATACTCCTGTAGCATTGGGATCAAGCGTTCCAGTATGTCCTGCTTTTTCCTTTAATGTTTTTTTTACTATTGCTACAACATCATGTGATGTGTAATCTTTTTCTTTATTTATTACTATAATTCCATCCATATTTTTTCTCCAATAATAAATGGGTAAGAATATTTTTCCTACCCTAACCCTAAAAGGTGAACTAATATTTAAAGTTTATTTCAAATAATTTTTAACCTCGTTTATTAACTTTTCTTTAGCTTCTAAAAGTGGTAGGTGAATTGAACAGCCAGCTGCTCTTAAATGTCCTCCTCCACCAAACATCATACATACATCTGATACATTAACATATTCGTTTGAACGAAGTGAGCCTTTAAAGAAGCCCTCCGCTTCTCTTAGTAATATAGAAACCTCTACACCTTCTATTGTTCTTCCTATATCAACTAATCCATCGTGATCACCATTTTTAGCCTTAACTTTTTCTTCATCTTCTTTGGTTATATATGTAAAAGCTATTTTTCCATCTTCTAATAACTCTAGTCTATCAATAGCAAGTCTCATAAGTGCAAAATTTCCTTTTGTTCTTACTTCTAAAACTCTTCTATAAACCTCTGATACATTTACTCCTATGCTTAATAGCCAAGACGTAAATTCAAAAGTTTCTTTTGATGTCCCTGCATATTTAAATCCACCAGTATCTGTAATTATACCAGTAAGTAAACAAGTTCCTATTTCTTTTGTTATATTTACACCCAAAAATTCTAATACTAATATTAATATTTGCGAGCATGCTGGAGCATCTGGATTTACAAAATTGTAATCTGCAAACATTTTATTACTTCCGTGATGATCTATATTAATTGTTACTTTAGCATCTTCAAAATACTTTGCAAAACCATTTAATCTTTTTATATCAGCTGCATCAAGTGCAATTGCTAAATCGTAATATTCATCGCCTTCTTTTTTTATTTCTTCTGCACCTTCTAAAAAGTTAAAGGTTTCGGGATATTCTGGTATTATTAAGTCTACTTCCTTATTTAGTTGTCTTAAAGCATTATACATTGCAAGTGATGATCCAATTGCATCTCCATCAGGTGATTCATGTGTTAGTATTACAATTTTACCTGCTCTCTCTATTTCTTCTTTTATATTATCTAATGTCATTACAAAACATTCCTTTCTTGATGTAATGAGCGGACTCTTAGGTCCGCCCCTACATTATCTACTTGTATACTTTAATTTATTCTTCATCTGATTCTTTTTCTTCTGGTTTTACATCTTTCATTATATCTCTTAATATAGAATCTATTTTTGCACCATATTCAATTGAATCATCAAGTTCAAATATAAGTTCTGGTGTAATTCTTAAATTTATTCTTTTTGCAATTTCTGTTCTTATATAACCTGAAGATTTTTTAAGTCCTGCTAAGGTTTCTTTTATATTTTTAGAATTTAAGATACTAACATATACTTTAGCATACTTTAAGTCTGGTGTAATTTTCGCTTTTGTAACACTTATTAAACCCGTTACATTAGGATTATTAAGTTCATAGCTAATTATATGACTAATTTCTTTTTTTAATTCCTCATTAATCCTTTCAAATCTTGTGTTATTCTTTGGCATAACCTTCTCCTTTTTCTATTTTTTTACTTCTTCCATAATGTAAACCTCTAAGATATCTCCTTCAGCAATGTCATTGTAATTTTCAATTTGAAGACCACATTCAAAACCTTTTGTAACTTCTTTTGCATCATCTTTAAATCTCTTAAGTGATATTAATTTTCCATCATGTATAACTACATTATCTCTAATTACTCTAATTCCAGCATTTCTTGCTACTTTTCCATCTGTTACATAGCATCCTGCAATTGTTCCTACGCTGCTTACTTTAAATGTTTGTCTAATTTCTGCATTTCCTATTACTTTTTCTTCATAAACAGGATCTAACATTCCCTTCATTGCAGCTTCAACGTCTTCAATTGCTTGGTAAATAACTGAATACTGTTTAATTTCAACTTCTTCTTTTTTAGCAACATCTTTAGCTATTGGATCTGGTCTTACATTAAATGCTATTATAATTGCATTAGATACTTTTGCAAGTGTAACATCTGATTCTGTAACTCCACCAACATTTGAATGTATAACTTTTACTTGTACTTCTTCGTTTGATATTTTTTCTAAACTTTGTGTTACAGCTTCTACTGAACCTTGAACATCTGCTTTTACTATTAAGTTTAATTGTTTTAGGTGTCCTTTTTCTATTTGGTCGAATAAATCATTTAAGGTTACTCTTGATGTAGCATTTATTGATTTTTCTCTTTGAGTACGTTTTCTTCTTTCTATTAAGTGTTTTGCTGTTTTTTCATCTTTTACTTCATAGAAAGTATCTCCCGCTTCTGGAACCTCTGTTAAACCTGTTATTTCAACTGGTGTTGAAGGTCCTGCTTTTTTAACTTTTCTTCCTTTATCATCTGTCATTGCTCTAATTCTACCTATTGTAGAACCAACAACAATTGTATCTCCAACATCTAGAGTACCACGTTGTACAAGCATTGATACCACAGGTCCCCTTGCTTTATCTAATCTTGCTTCTATAACTGTACCTTTTGATTGTTTATTTGGATTTGCTTTTAGTTCTTTCATATCTGCAACTAATAATACCATTTCAAGTAGAGTATCAATATTTATTTTCTTCTTAGCAGAAATTTCTACATATATTGTGTCTCCACCCCATTCTTCTGGTACTAATTCATATTTCATAAGCTCTTGTTTTACTTTTTCTGGATTTGCACCTTCAACATCAATTTTATTTAATGCCACAATGATAGGAATTCCAGCAGCTTTTGCGTGGTTTATTGCTTCTACTGTTTGAGGCATAACTCCATCATTTGCTGCAACAACAAGTATTGCAATATCTGTAACTTGTGCACCTCTTGCTCTCATACTTGTAAATGCTTCGTGTCCTGGAGTATCTAAAAATGTTATTTCTCTATCATTTATTTTTACTTTATATGCACCAATATGTTGTGTAATTCCTCCTGCTTCTCCCTCTATTACATTTGTTTGTCTAACTGCATCAAGAAGTGAAGTTTTACCATGGTCAACGTGACCCATAACAACTACAACTGGTGGTCTTGGTTGTAAATCGCTTTCAACATCTTCTGTATCATCAAATAAAATATCTTCTTCTGTTACAGTCTCTTTCTTTTTAGCGGTTATTCCAAATTCTCCTGCAATTAAAAATGCTGTATCAAAATCTATTTCATTATTTATTGTAGCAAGAACACCATATCCTAATAATTTCTTAATAACGTCTGCTGTGGTTTTTTTCATTTCAGCAGCTAAATCTTTAACTGTTATTGGGTCTTCTATTGTAATTTCTGTAAGTTCAAATATTTTTTGTTTTACTCTTTGTTCTTCTGGCTTATTTATTCTCTTTTTATTTTTCTTTCCTCTTTGTGTTGTTAAATCATAATAATCTAACATTCCACCTTCTGTATCATCAAACATATTAGATAAATTATCTCTTTGTTTTAAACTCTTTAATTTATCTTCATCAAATCCGTTATCTTGTCTTCTTTGTCTTTTTTTAGTTTTATTTTCTTCTAATCTGTTTTGTTTTTGTTTATCAATATTTTTGTTGTATTCTCTTACTGTTTCTTTTTCTACAACTTCTGTCATAATATTCTTTATGTTCTTTTCTATACCTTTTTCATCAAGAGGGCGTTTAGAATATCCATCATTATTTCTAAATCCATTTCTATTTTGATTATTATATCCGTTTTTGTTAAATCCACCCTGGTTATTTTGTCCAAAGTTTCTATCTCCGTTTCTATTAAAGCCATTTCTTCCTTGATTATTCCCAAAATTTCTACCTTGGTTATTATATCCGTTATTTTGATTATTATTATAACCACCATTTTGGTTGTTATTTCTATAACCATTATTATTTCTATTTTGATTATATCCGTTGTTTCCAAAATTTCTACCTGAATTATTATAACCATTTTGGTTTCTATTATCATTGTTTGGACGACTATTTGGTCTTGCCCCATATTGATTTTTTGTATTTTTTTCTACAGCATCTTCATTCTTTGTAACAGCTTGAATTTTTGGTTCTAAAGTAACCTCCTCTTTAGCTTCTTCTTTTTGATCTTCTTTAATATTTTCTGCTTTTGGCTCTATAATTTCTTTGACTATTTCACTACTATTATTTTCTACTTTAGCCTCTTCTTTAGGTTCTTCCTTGGTTTCTTTTTTTAATCCAAACAGTTCACTTACTGTCAGTGGTTTTGTTGGTTTATTTCTATAAACTATATTATAGTCTTTGTTTGTATTTCTCTCTACAAAGCCAACTTGTTTTTTATGTTCTTCTCTTCTTTTTTTCTCTTCTTCTTTTATTCTTGCTTCTTCCTCTCCAGATATTATAACTTCTCTTCTTATAATAACTGGTGAACTAGGTTTTTCATTTTTCTTTTTCACATCTTTAATATCTGTATTATCCTCCTTTTTAGTTGCTTCTTTAGAACTTTTAGAGTTCATTTTACTATCTGTCTCTTTTTTAGATACTTTTTTAAAGCTATCTTCAATTTTTGACACAGCATCTTCTTCAATTGAACTCATATGATTTTTAACATCAATTCCTAGTTTTGTTGCTTTCTCTATAATTTCTTTACTGGTTAAGCCTAATTTTTTTGCTAATTCATGTATTTTAATCTTACCCAATAATTTCACCCCCATTAATTATTTTTTCTATTTGCTTTGAAAAATTCTCGTCTTTAATACCAATTATTGCTTTATTACTTTTACCAATTGCTTTACTTAAAATTTCAATTGTTCCATAAAAACAAATTTTAGTATCGTTATTATCACAAATAAATTTTATATCTTTTTTTGTTCTATCTGATGCATCAACAGCTACAACTACAAGCTTAATTTTATTTTTTTGTATTAAATCAATACATGCATCTCTTCCAAAACATACTTTTCCTGCTTTTGTACATAATCCAAGTAACCCTAACACTTTACTCTCCGTCAATCATTACACCTCTTAATTTTTCATAAATATCATTATCTATCTTTGTTTCAAATACTTTTTCTATTCTTTTAGTTTTTATAGCTGTTTCAAGACATTTTATATCATTACATAGATATGCTCCTCTGCCTTCCATTTTTCCAGTTTTATCAATATTTATTTCACCAGCTTTATTTTTAACAATTCGTATAAAATCTTTTTTATCTTTTTTTAAATTACATCCCATACATGTTCTTTGTGGCACTTTCTTCATATTGATTTTACCCCCACTATAATATTAATTATGCAAGTATATTTATTCCTCTTCATTCATATTTGCTATCATTTCTCTAAATTGTGATTCTGACTTTATATCAATTTTCCAATTTGTAAGTCTTGCTGCAAGTCTTGCATTTTGACCTGACTTTCCAATCGCAAGTGATAGTTGGTCATCTGGAACAATAACTTGTGCAAATTTTTCTTCTTCTTTTATATCTACTGCCATAACTTGTGCTGGAAGAAGTGCTGATGCAATGTATATTGATGGATCTTTGTTCCATTCAATTACATCTATTTTTTCTCCATTTAATTCATTTATTATATTTTGAATTCTAACACCTTTTTGTCCTACACAAGAACCAACTGGATCTATATTTTCATTATTTGAATATACTGCAACTTTACTTCTATATCCAGGATCACGTGATACACTTTTTATTTCAATAAGTCCTTCATATATTTCTGGTATTTCAAATTCGAATAATTTTCTAACAAAGTCTGGGCACGCTCTTGATACAATTACTTGCGGTGTTCCTTTTAATCCTTTTACAACATCTAGAACATATCCTCTTACTTTATCATTTACCTTGTATTTTTCTGTAGGTATTTGTTCTTTTGCTGGCATTATCCCTTCTAACTTTCCTAAATCCATTACTATAATGTTTGAATCTGCTTTTTGAACAAGCCCTGAAACTATTTCACCTTTTCTTTCATTAAATTCTGTATATACAATTTCTCTTTCTGCTTCTCTTAATTTTTGAATAATAACTTGTTTTGCTGTTTGAGCTGCAATTCTACCAAAATCTTTTGGTACCATTTCGATATCTACATTATCTCCTATTTCTAATTTTTTGCTAATTGTTTTTGCTTCTTCTAAACTTATTTGTAATTTAAAATCCTCTACTGCTTCTACTACTTCTTTTACAGCATAAAGGTGAGCTGCTCCAGTTTCTCTGTCCATAACTACTTTTACATTCTCTGCTGAATCAAAATTTCTCTTGTAAGCTGTTACTAATGCTTGTTCAATTGCTTCAATTAAATATGACTTTTTTATTCCTTTCTCATTTTCTAATTCTTCTAGTGCTAATACTAATTCTTTATTGTCTATTGCTTTCATTTTCCTTTTTCCTCCCTTATATTATTTATTAATTCCAATCATATTTTGTTTTTATTAATGAAATATTCTTTCTTGGAATACATATTTCATCATTTTCATACATCATTGTAATAGACGTATCATCATATCCTGTTAATATACCCTCTAAACATTTCTTACCCTCTTGTGCTTTAAATAAACTTACTTCTATTTTTTCTCCCATTGCATAATCAAAATGCTTATCCTTTCTAATTACTCTTTCAATTCCAGGTGAAGATACTTCTAAAAAATATTGTTCTTTAATAACATCTTCCTCATCTAATAAATCCATAATCCCATCATTTACTTTTTCACAGTCGTTTAAATCAATTCCATTTTCATTATCGATGAAAATTCTTAAAAAATAATTTTTGCCTTCTTTTGCATACTCTACATCATAAAGTTCATATCCAAGTTCTGCAATTTTATCTTGTAAAAGGCTTTCTACTCTTTCTTCAATACTAGCCAAAAGGAACCTCCTATCTATACAACTGAAGAGTGGGATTTGTTCCCACTCTTCTAGTTTTCATATTTGCATATTTATTATATCCTTTTTATTTAGAAAAATCAATACTTTTTTAAATCTTTTTACTTTTATTTATTTACTTATCATAAAAACAAGGACAAGGAAGAAGCTTACACTCCTTCCTTGTCCCCATTATCAAACTTTTCAAATTACGATCAAACCATCAATTGTTTACGCAGTTCCACTCTTCTACTCTTTTCGGCATCATTTTTACAGATGATGTGGAATACATTCCCCTCTCCATCATGTTCAACTTCAAGAATATCTCCTTCGCAAAGCGCTGAAACATTCGCTGTAGCAATTTCCTCTGATATATATACCATATCAGTAGGTTTTGTAGCAAAGTCTCCCACCTTACTTTCTTCTACTGGGATAAGCTCTAGTTCACATTTTATGAACCCTCGCTCTATTTCTTCTACAGAAGCATAACTCCTCATAGTTATTTCCTCTCTTTCACCTGTGTCCCACTTAAGTAATCGCCTGGTTTACAGCTGAAACTTATGCTCTCAGCTGTGATGGTCACAATAATAGTTCCACTCTCATCTGTTCGGTAAACTAAAATATTCCGTTCTTTAAGTTCTTCCATAACAGAAATAATTGGATGCTTATATTTGTTTCCAACTTCGGCTGATATAAGTGCAAAATCAGGACTTATTGCGTCTAAAAATTCCTCGCTGGTTGACGTGTCGCTACCGTGATGACCCACTTTTAGGATTTCTGCTTCAATATCTTCTCCAGCTGCCAAAATATCCTGTTCTACTGTTTTTTCTGCATCCCCTGTCATAATCATATCCATTTCTCCAAAAGATACTTTTAAAACAATAGAATAGTCATTTTTGTTGCTGGTAGGCTCTTGTATTGGACCAATTACCTTTATTGAAGCACCTCCAAGGTTGTATACTGTCCCTAGTTTTGGATGTTCTACATGATACCCTCCATCTTTCAATTCCTTCATAAGTTTAAGGTACCAGTTGGAAGTAACTTCAACATTATTGATTTCTGGTATAATAACTTTACCAATATCAAAGTTGGTAATTACTTCATACATCCCTCCCATGTGGTCATCATGCGGGTGTGTTCCAAATACATAATCGATATTGCTTATTCCAAGGTCTTTAAGATATTTCACAATATCTTTACCAGCTGATGCCGTTCCGCAATCAACGAGAGCTGTTCTACCGTCTTGAACAAGTAGAAAGCCATCACCCTGTCCAACATCAATCATATGAACAGTTAGAGCTCCCTCCACCAATTCTTGATCGCCTATTTCTGTGTCATCCTTTAGCCATTCAAGTATACTGGTAGATGTTTGACCTTGCTCACTGTCACTTGGAAAAAAATCACTTACATTAATCCCAAGTACAGAAGCAATGATAAGAATGATAATAATTGCCAGTATTTTTACCAGCCTTTTCCGATCGCTATTGCCATTTGTCATGTGCGATACCTCCTTTATTTTTTTAGGTTTATATTATATCAAATTTTGGTTCTATAAGCAATACCTATCTACCAATAAATATTTGTACTTATAATTCATATATGATAATGTCTTAATAAATCATTTAGGAAAATGTCTTAATTTAAAATCTATGATATAAGTATATCTAATAGAAATATTGGAGGTACTTATGAGAAAGGTTGAATTAAGAATGAATGAAGAATATAAAT
>JAAVZA010000047.1 GCA_022791395.1 Clostridia bacterium | reverse complement strand
GTCGCTATAGGGCTCGAACCTATGACCCCCTGCTTGTAAGGCAGATGCTCTCCCAGCTGAGCTAAGCGACCTTGTTCTTTTCGACATTGCTTAGTATACTAAATTTTGAATTGTATGTCAATAGTATTTTTAAATTTTTTTATTATTTTTTTAATTTTTTTATATAATATAATTTTTTATTATTATAAAAACCGCAATATGTCCAATATCACGGTTATAATATTTATATCATTAAGATTTCTATAATTCATTTGGTATAAGTGTATTTGAGTTATCTTCATTATTCATATTTTGTGAATTTATCTGTGCATTTACTATCTCTAACTTTTCTGCATATAAGCTTTTAAGTCTATTTACTATCGCTTGTGATAAAGTAGTAATATATTGTGGTGTAAAGTTATTTATTGTTGCTGAATTTTGTTTTGTTAATTCTTCTATTTTAATATCACTTGAAGGTACTTTTGATGCATTTATACTAGCTGTAATATAAGTATTATCTGATATATTAACATTTATAGTAGTATTTTCTTTGATACTATCCCCTACAACTGTTTTTGTTTGTGTTGAAATTTTTATTGTTTCATTTCCCGTTTTAAAAGTTACAATTGAAATTATAGTATTTTGATTTTCTTTAATTTGCTTTGCTAACTCAACTCTTTTTATTTTTGGAAATGAGTTTTGAATCCTAGTTCTTATATCTTCATATCTATTTGCATTATTAGTTTGATCTTGTAAAAGTTCATTTTCTTTTTCAAATGAAATAATCACTCTTGAAGAAGTATCATTTTCTTGTGGATCTATATATATTATATCATTTCCACCAGAAATCTCTGTTCTTACAAGTTTTCCATTACTTGCATATACTGCTATTTTTATAGTTTCTCCATTTATAGTTTGAATACTGTTTAAATCATCAATTGCGTTTTGTATATTGTTTCTTAGATCATTCACTGTAGTATTATTTTCACTATCTAATACTTTTATTTTATCTACTAATATATTTAAGGTAATATCATCATTTTTAAGAGTATCTAAAATGCTACTTAAAATTCTAACCACTTCATCTTGTGTAAGTTCTAAATAATATTCTGTAGTACTAATATCTTTACTGTCTATTGTTATAGTAACATCTTTTTGACTTTTATATTTATCTTTTGAAATTTGAGTATTTATAACACCTAAATATTTTTGTAATAAAGCCTTTTGCTGCTCCTTTGTAATTTTAAACAATTCTTCAAAATCAGTTGGTTGTATTTTATTTGGAATTAATGATGTATCTGTAATTCCGAGTTTTTTAGCAAAATCCTTTACATTGTTATTATCAAATGCTAAATATTTATTTACAACTTCGTCTGACTTCAATGCATATAAATCATTATTTCTTATATATTTTAAAGTAAATAAATCTGTTGTTAAATATTTTAGGGTAGTTTCACTTGATTTGCTATTGTTTTCAGGGTCAACTAGTCCCGAATATTTAATATTAAAATTTCCTGCTGGTATTGATTGATTTGCAATTTGAGTATTGTTAGATTCTACATTAAAAGTCATTTCTGCTTCTTCTTTATACTTATTATTAATTATATTTTCTACTAATGTAGCTTCATTACTGCTTGAAAGCTCTTTTAGTACTTGTCCATTTTGAGCCAAATATTTAAAAAATAATTGTTCATTTCCTTTAAATAAATCTGTTGTAAAATATAAGTACGCACCACCTACAACTATTATAGCAATTACTAAAATTACAATTATTGCTATAATTAATTTGTTACTGCCTTTTTTCATAATTTCTCTCCTTTATTTTATAATCCTTTGTTTTACTGCTTCATATACTACTATTCCTGTTGAAACAGAAGCATTTAATGATGTTATTTTTCCCTTCATTGGAATTTTAACTAAAAAATCACAATTTTCTTTAACTAATCTACTCATTCCATAGCCTTCGCTTCCAATAACAATTGCAAGTGGTCCAGTTAAGTCTTGATTGTAATAGTATTTATTAGTATCCATATCTGTACCACATATCCATATATCTTCCTTTTTTAAAGTATTTATCGCATCATTTATATTATTAACTCTTGCAATCTTCATATGTTCTACTGCTCCAGCTGAAACTTTTGCTACTGTACTATTAACGGCAGCAGCTCTTCTTTTTGGAATAATAATACCGTGAACTCCTGCAGTTTCTGCTGTTCTTATGATTGATCCCAAGTTATGTGGATCTTCTATTCCATCTAATATTAATATAAATGGATCTTCTCCTCTTTCCCTTGCAAGCTCTATTATATCGTAAATATCACAATAATTAAATGGTGGAACAATAGCAATTACTCCTTGTGGGTTTTCTGTTTGAGCCATAGAGTTAAATTTAGCCTTTTCAACTTCTGCAATTACTATTTTTCTTTCTTTTGCAAGCGCAAGTATTTTATTAATTGAGCCTTGTTTATCACCTTTTTCAATAAAGATTTTATTAATATCTTTACCTGATTCTAATAATTCAAGAACTGCATTTCTTCCTTCAATTTGATCCTCATATACATCTTTTTCATTTATATTTCTTTTAGTAAAATTATTTTTATTCAATTTGCTTTCCCCTTTAATAATTTTTATATTGATTTTTATCTGCTCTTGAATCTAATTTCCTATCAAATTCTTCATTATTATAAAACCAATCTGTTTTTTTATCTACTGGATGAGCCATTCTGTTTTTATCTATCAATAGATTAAAGAATACTGCTATTGGTATTACTACACCAACAAATGATACAAAAGCTCTTGCATAATCGACTAATGTTGTAGTTCCTGCCATTATACCTGTTACTATACTATATAAATCCACACCAAAATACATACCATATGTTATAAGATATATAATAGCTCCAGTTAATTTTCTTTTTACAACTAATATTACACAAGGTATAGTTACAAAAAGCAAAATAATCTCCATATTCATATTCATTGGAACAAACCCTATATCTATTCCCATACTAGCTGTAAATGCTACTATAATTCTAAAAATCCAAAACATAACCATAAATATTGCTAACAAATAGCTTGCCATACTTTTCATTAGTATCTCCTCCTTTAAACATTTATATTTTAACACAAGTTATTATTCTTAGCAACAAAAAGTAGATGTAAATTTAAAACTCACATCTACCTTTTATATATAGAATTTTTCATGTTAAACTAATTAATTTGAAGCCCATCTAAATACTTTTATATCTTTATATTTATTTAGAACTTCCCTATACTTTTGATATTCATCCTCCCATAATAAATTAGGCACTTTATCAAAAGCCTTAAATACTTTTTCTGCTTCCATTAAAAATATTATTTGTTCTTGTGGTGATAACTCACCTGTTTTTTTAGTAAATACATATAAATCATCTAATATTTCGTTTGCTTTAATGAAAGTCCAAAAATCTTTTACATTCATACCTGCTAACTTTATTTGCATTATAGCAAATGCTACAAGTGAAAATACAATAAATACTAATATATATATAATTGTTGCTATATTCATCACAACCACCTTCTTTTGAATTTCCTATAAGTTTTTCATTTGCATACCTCAATTATATCACATTATTACAAATAATGCAAATTTTGTAATATTTTTGTAATAAAACGGCATATTTTTTAATTATTGCTTATATCTTTTTTCTATTTTTGTGATATAATATTGTTCATTACATAAATATTATTAGGAGATGACTATTATATGAATAGATATGACAGTGTAAAAAAGGCTGGTATTTTAGGAATACTTGGAAATATATTTTTATTAATAATTAAGACTATTGTTGCCTTTTTAAGCCATAGCCAAGCAATGATTGCAGATAGTGCAAATTCGGCAGGAGATATCTTTGCTTCTCTAATGACTTTTATTGGCAACAAAATATCTAGTGAACCTTACGATAAAACCCATAATTTTGGTCATGGAAAAGCTGAATATATTTTTTCTTTATTTATTAGCATTTCTATGATATTTGTTGCAGTAAAGCTTTTATATGATTCTGTTTTATCTTTAATTTATAGAGAAACTTTTACCTTTTCTTGGTTTTTAGTTATAGTTTGTATTATAACTATTGTTGTTAAGCTTTTTCTATATTTATACACTAAAACAATGTCTAAGAAATATAATAACATTTTATTAGAAGCAAATATGAAAGATCATAGAAATGACTGTATTGTAACGTTATGTACGCTTATTTCTATTTTATGTGGATTATTTGGTTTCTATTTATTTGATGGAATTGTAGGTATTGGAATATCAGTATGGATTGCATATACAGGCATTAGTATTTTAATAGAAAGTTACAATATTTTAATGGATATTTCGATTGATAGTGACACTGAAAAAATAATTCTGGATTTGGCTCATAGCTATAAAGATATCAAAAAAATTGATCCTATCTCTTCTGCTCCTGTGGGATATCAATATATGGTAGTTCTTACTATTTATGTTGATGGATCTATGTCTACATTTGACAGCCATAATTTAGCTGATTCTTTAGAAAATGATATAACAAAACTCGATAAAGTATATAGAACAATTATACATGTTAACCCAATTTAATATTTACACAGTTACAACTTTATGTTATACTGATAGTATATCTTATATATTCTGGAGGTTCCTATGAACGCTTATGAAGCAGCAAAAGCTATGTTTTACAATCTAAGAAATTCTAAAACTTCTACAGCCAGCGATGAGGCAGACTGCTATGATTGTCGTGATGATTATGTAGATGATTATGACGACGCAGATTGCATTTTCGACTGATTTCTTTTAAAATTTCATAGGTCTCTAAAAAGCAGGATTGCCTTCTTGGGCTTTCCTGCTTATCTTTATATATTAGTTTAATTTTTGTTTTTGCTCTTTAACTATAATTTTATCATCTTTTGCAATTACTTTTGCTTTATCTCCAGCTTTTAGTTTTCCATCTAGTATTTCTTCTGCAAGTCTATCTTCTAATTCATTTTGTATTGTTCTTCTTAATGGACGTGCTCCATATGCTTTATCCACACCCTTTTTAGCAATTAATTCTTTTACAGTCTTATCTATTTTAATTTCCATATTATTCTGTTTTAATCTCTCAGTTACTTCTTTTAGCATAATATCTATAATATTTTCAATTTCTGTATCATTTAATTTATGGAATACTATAATTTCATCTATACGATTAATAAATTCTGGTCTAAATTGTTTTTTTAGTTCTTGTAATACTTCCTTTTTACTTTCTTCATATTTCTTTTGTTCATCAATTTCTGTATTACCTGTTCCACTTGTAAATCCTAAGGTTTTTGTATCTGTAATTAATCTTGCTCCAACATTTGATGTCATAATTATAACTGCATTTTTAAAGTTTACTGTTCTTCCATTTGCATCAGTTAAACGTCCATCTTCTAATATTTGTAATAACATATTCATAACATCTGGATGTGCTTTTTCAATTTCATCAAATAAAATTACACAATATGGTTTTCTACGTACTTTTTCTGTAAGTTGTCCTCCATCATCAAAGCCTACATATCCTGGAGGTGCACCTATTAGTTTTGATACAGAATGTGGTTCCATATATTCAGACATATCTATTCTTATCATAGCATTTTCATCACCAAATAGTGCCTCTGCTAGTGCTTTTGATAATTCTGTTTTTCCAACTCCTGTCGGTCCAAGAAATATAAATGAACCTATTGGACGTTTTGGGTCTTTTAGTCCTACTCTTCCTCTTCTTATTGCTTTTGCTACTGCTGTTACTGCTTCAGTTTGTCCTACTACCCTTTCATGTAATACCTTCTCTAGATTTTTTAATTTCTCATTTTCATCTTCAGTAAGTTTTTTTACAGGTATTTTAGTCCAATTTGCGATAACTTCTGCTATATCCTCATCAGTTATCTCTGTTACACTTCTTGTGTTTTTATTGTTCCATTTTTCTTGTTCTTTTTCTAGTTTTTCTCTTAAAGTTCTCTCTTCGTCTCTAAGAGCTGCTGCTTTTTCAAATTGTTGAACACGTATTGCCTCTTCTTTTTCATTTTTTGCTTGTTCAATTTTTTCTGTTAATTCTTTTAGACTATCTGGTTCTGTAAATACTCTCATTCTTACACGAGATGCCGCTTCATCAATTAAATCTATTGCTTTATCTGGTAAAAATCTATCATTTATATACCTTACAGAAAGAGTTACAGCCGAATCTATTGCTTCATCAGTAATTTTCACATTATGATGTGCTTCATATTTATCTCTAATTCCTTTAAGTATTTTTATGGTATCTTCACTGGTTGGTTCTAGCACTGTTACAGGGCTAAATCTTCTTTCTAGTGCTGCATCTTTTTCAATATACTTTCTATATTCATTTAAAGTAGTTGCTCCAATTAATCTAATTTCTCCTCTTGCCAAAAGTGGTTTTAAGATGTTTGCTGCATCTATTGCACCTTCTGCTGAACCCGCTCCTACTATTGTATGAATTTCATCTATAAATAATATAATATCTTCTGCTTTTTTTACTTCATTTAAGCATTTCTTTATTCTCTCTTCAAAGTCTCCTCTATATTTTGCACCAGCTACCATACTAGATATATCTATTGAAACTACTCTTTTATTTTTAAGCATTTCTGGAACATCTTCGGCAATTATTTTTTGTGCTAGTCCTTCGACTACAGCAGTTTTACCAACACCTGGCTCTCCTATTAGGCATGGATTATTTTTTGTTCTCCTTGAAAGAATTTGTATAACTCTTTCTATTTCTTCTTTTCTACCAACAATTGGATCTAATTTTCCTTCTATTGCTTGTTTTGTTAAGTCTGTACTAAACTGATTTAAAGTTGTAGTTTGATTATAACTTCCTAATCTTTTTGCAGTATCTTGTTTAACATTTTTATTATTAGGTGTTTCATCTTCATTAATAACTTTTATAATTTCATTATATAGCTTTTGAGGATCTACACCTAAATCTAACATAATTCTAACTGCAATACTATCTCCCTCTCTCATTATACCTATTAATATATGTTCTGTTCCTATATAATCAGACCCAAGTTTTCTAGCCTCTCTAAATGCATTTTCTATAACTCTTTTAGTTCTTGGTGTAAAGCCGAACTGTTTCTGTATTAGATCTACCTTCTTCTTTACCTATTAGTTCTAATATATCATCATAAACCGCATCTGGAGTGACATTTTGATTTTCTAGTACTTTAGAAGCAACTCCTGTTCCTGCTTTTGTTAATCCATATAAAATATGTTCTGTTCCTATATAATTATGTCCAAGCTCAATTGCAATATCATTTGCAATTTCAATTGCTTTTTCAGCACTATTTGTAAATTTATATGTCATTTTAAAATCACCTTTCTTTCTTAATTTGACTATTTATGTTAAATGCTGTATAATTTATTTAACTTATTGTTATGTCCATTTGGACATTTGCCGTTAGATATTTCTAACGTGTTCCCATAGGAGGAAAAATTATGTTCATAATCTTAATCGTTTTGATAGCTGCTCTTGCTGAATACAATCAAATCTCTACAGACACAGCTATAATTTCAATAACTATTTTACTTGCCGCTATGATAATCCACGATAAACTTTGTGATATATTAAGATATTTACAGTGGCTTTTGAACAAATAACCCCCTATGGGGGATTTTTATTTTTCCCCTATAATTTGTTTTATAATCTCTGCTCTTTTTATATCACGTTTATAGGCATCTATTTTTTCTCCTAAGTATTTTTGTAAATTGGCTGGTTTTGTATATAGTTCAAGTTTATTTACCTTTAAATCATCTAGTTCTTTTATTATACCCATATCAACACCCAGTTTAACACTTGATAATAAATTTATTGCCTCTTCAGAAGATATTTTTTTACAGTTTGTTAAAATTCCATAGGCTCTATATATTTCATCTTCTAATTCTATACTTTCTTTTGCTAAAATTTTTCTTGCCAGTCTTTCTTGTTCAATAATCTTTTCTACTATTTGTTTTAAATTTTTAATAATTTCTTTCTCGCTTATTCCAAGTGCTTGTTTATTAGAAACTTGATACATATTTCCATAAGCACTAGTTCCTTCCCCATATACCCCTCTTATATTCATTCCAAAATTACTAATAACTTCTAGTATTTTTTGTATATTTCCAGTTTTAGTTAATGCAGGCAAATGTACCATTACAGAAGCTCTTAAGCCTGTTCCTACATTTGTTGGACATGCTGTTAAATATCCATATTTTTCGCTATAGGCATAATGTAGATTCTTTTCTAAAATCTCGTCTAATTCAATGCCAAGATTCATTAAATTGTCTATATCAAATCCATCACCTAGTACTTGAATTCTTAAATGGTCTTCTTCATTAATCATAACAGAAATATTTTCATCATCATTAATTAGCATTGCGCCACTTGTTTCTTCTTTTAGGGCAAAATTAGGACTTATAATGTGCTTTTCTACTAAACTCATTTTAGTTATATCATCTATATCTCTAAGCTTTAAAAACTTTAAACCATATCCTAAACTTGGTGTTATATCTTTAATTGTATTTTCTAACTTTTCTAAATCTTCTTTTTTACATCTATCAATAAATGGAAAATCTCTTAAATTTCTTGCAAATCTGATTCTTGTACTAATAACAACATCTGATTCTTTTCCACTTTGTAAATACCAATTTGACATTTATTTTTCCTCCATTTTCTTAATTTCATCTCTTAATTTTGCTGCATCTTCATACCTTTCTTCTTGTATTGCTTGCTTTAAATCTTTCTTTAGATTTTCTAATTGTTTATCTTTTATATTAACATTTTCTTCTACATTTTTTTCCTTTCTAGAAGAGCAATGCTTACTATCACATAACAATTCTTCATTATTATCTTTTCTTCTTTCATTCTTATTAAAAGGTATTCCCCTTCCTACATGCCTGTTTCCTCCATGTATATTTTTAAGTATTGGATCTATCTTACTTGAAAAAATTTCATAACAATTTTCACATCCAAATTTACCAGTATCAATAAAATCTTCATATGTCATACCACATTTATCACACATTAATTTTTCTTGTTCCATAAAGCTCGGTAAAAATTCTTTTTCTTCTTCAAAAAAATCACTTAAAAAACTTGAAAAGTTAATCGGCATACTAAAATCCATATCACCTATACCAAGCTCTTTACTACATTTTTCGCAAAGCGCCATTTCCTTTTTTACTCCATTTATAATTTGAGTATATCTAACATTTGCTTCATTTTCTCCACAATTTTGACACAACATAAAAATCACTCCTCTACTAAATTTAATAACATATTCTTAAAAATATTAGCTCGTAACTCATCTCTATATTCACTAGGAATAGTTAACACATTATCACTTGTTGCAACTTTCAATAATTTTGCTTCTGTTTCACTAATAATTCCATAAGATAAAAAGTTGCTTATATAAATGTCTACTTCTCCTGCTGTAATCTTGTCATCTAAGCTTGCAATAATGTGCATTAAATAATTACTTTTTGTAATATTTACTTTTTTTATTCTAATATGTCCTCCGTCCTCCACGTTTACTTTCTACATAATAACCTTGTGAAGGCTTAAATCTTGTTTGTATTACATAGTTTATTTGTGATGGAACACAGTTAAATTGTTCTGCTAGCTCATTTCTCTGTATTTCTATATAATCATTTTCTCCTTTAAGTAGCTCTTTTATAAAATCTTCTATTACATCTGACATTCTCATTTTATTCACTTCCATTTCTTGACTTTGACTTTCTTTGACCTATAATTATATTATAATAGATTTATTTTTTATTTCAAACAAAACTTATTATATTATATTCTCATTTTAGTCTATTTATGCTTATTATTTATATAAAAATTTTTTCATTCTTTATTTTTCTCTATTTTTCGAGATTTTTCTTTATCTTTTATTTTATCTCTTCCATTATATTAGAATATTAGCTTAATCTAGGTAAACTAATTTTATCTTATAAAATTCAATTTATATTTTATGGAATAATCTTTCAGCATAGTGGATATAATTTAATAACAAAAGAAATTTAGGAGGTACAAGCTATGAATTTAGAGAGATTGCATAATATGTTAAATACTAAAGAAAAAGTTGATGTTTATTATGATGAAAGACCTGTATGGGTGCAAGAAGTACATGATGATATTGCAAAGGTAAGTTTTATTGATAATTTTGAAGAAAAGGATGTTTATATAGAAGATTTATATGAAAATGACTTATATAATTAAAATACAAAAGTTTATTAAAAATAGAAGCGCCTAAACTTCAGGCGCTTTCTTCTTGGTAGTCAAACCATACTTTCCAACTTTCAAACTTAGATAATCCAACCTTCATTGGTCTTAGTTCGAGTAGGTTGACTTGAATTCCGGGGTACATTATCTCTGTTTGCTCTTTTGCATCATTCACGTTTTCCCCTCTAGCCAAGCTTTGGTTAAAAAATACATTTGCTTTTATCTGTCTTTCTCTATCCCGTCCTTTACTGAAATATGTTACAATACGTTTTTGGTTAATATAACTTTCAGATACTTTTTCAAAAGCAGTCCTCATATTTTTCCCTCCATGTTCAACAACATATATACTTTATTATACCACATTTTTACATAAAAGGAAATATTAAAATTCGACTTTTTCTGCAATATAGTTTTCTAATTCATCAATTTTAATACGTATTTGTTCCATAGTGTCTCTATCTCTCACTGTTACTGTATTATCTTCTAATGTGTCGAAATCTATTGTTACACAATATGGTGTTCCTATTTCATCTTCTCTTCTATATCTTTTTCCTATACTTCCTGCTTCATCATAATCACACATAAACTTCTTTGAAAGTTTTTCATAAACTTCTTCTGCTTTATCGCTTAATTTTTTGGATAATGGAAGTACTGCTACTTTATATGGTGCAAGTGCAGGATGCAGACGTAATACTGTACGAGTATCTCCCTCTCCTACCTCTTCTTCGTCATATGCGTTACAAAGGAATGCAAGTGCTACCCTATCACATCCAAGTGAAGGCTCAATAACATAAGGTACATATTTTTCATTTGTTTCTGGGTCTAAATATGACATATCTTCTTTAGAATGGTTCATATGTTGTGTTAAATCATAATCTGTTCTATCTGCAATTCCCCATAATTCTCCCCATCCAAATGGAAAAGCAAATTCTATATCTGTTGTTGCTTTACTATAAAATACTAATTCTTCCTTTGAATGATCTCTTAAACGTATATTTTCTTTTTTCATTCCTAAGTCTATTAGCCATTTTTCGCAGAATTCTTTCCAGTATTTATGCCATTCTAAATCTGTATCTGGCTTACAGAAAAATTCTAATTCCATTTGTTCAAATTCTCTTGTTCTAAATGTAAAGTTACCTGGTGTTATTTCATTTCTAAATGCTTTACCAATTTGAGCTACTCCCATAGGAAGTTTTTTTCTGGTTGTTCTTATTACGTTTTTGAAATCAACAAATATTCCTTGTGCTGTTTCTGGTCTTAAAAATATTTCACTTTTAGAATCTTCTGTTACTCCTTGGAAAGTTTTAAACATAAGATTAAATTTTCTTATATCTGTAAAATTAGTCTTTCCGCAACTTGGACAAGTTATATTGTTTTCTCTAATAAAATTAACTAGCTCTTCATCTGTCATTCCATCAGCAATCATATCTTTACCTTGCTCATGCGCCCATTCTTCAATTAATTTATCTGCTCTATGTCTGGTTTTACATTCTTTACAATCTATTAAAGGGTCACTAAAACCACCTACGTGTCCTGATGCTACCCATGTTTCTGGATTCATTAATATTGCACAATCTAATCCTACAACATCTTTTTGCTCTTGTATAAATTTCTTTCTCCATAATGCTTTTACATTATTTTTAAGTTCCACTCCTAGTGGACCATAATCCCATGTGTTTGCAAGTCCTCCATAAATTTCAGATCCAGGATATATATATCCTCTTGCTTTGCATAATGCCACAATTTTTTCCATTGTTTCTACCATAAAAATACCTCCTTTTATTTATTGCTAGAATAATCAAAAAAACTTTCATTCCTAGCAATATAGCTAGGGACGAAAGTTTAACTTACGCGGTTCCACCCTAATTGGTATTTAATACCCACCTTCATTTTATTTGCTCCAAAGCTCCCCATATACCTTTTATTGTTAGATTACACCAACCTCTAACTCTCTATAAATAAAATAATATATTTTTTCTTTTTCAACGCAATTTTATTTTTTTATATTATATACAGAATTATTAAATCTGTCAATTATTTTTTCTTCTCATTTTCTTTATTTTTTTCTAATCTATTTTCATTTTGTACTACTGTATATGTTACTACTGCTATATATATTAATATTGCTAATGGAATTGTATATACTCCTATAGGAATCCTTATAATTGCTATAACACTTAAAAATAATGCTTGTGATATAATTAATCTTAAAATAAGAGTAGTTATTACTTTTAATAATCCCAAATTCAAGTATCTAACCCCAACATATGCAAGTATTACTATTGTTACTATTATCATTGGAATTACATATGGTTTTATCATATCCCTTCCTCTTATATGTCCAACTGTATCTACTGCAACAAATTGTTCATTTTCGCCTATTTCATATGTTTCTCTTAATTTTGTTTCTAATGCTTTTATTTGTTCTTCATTTGCTGATTTTATATTTATAGCAATAGAATCTTTAAATACTTCTATTTCTTGATATATTATTTCTTGTTTTCCTAATGTTTCTTCTACAACATTTTTTATGTCTTGTAAATTGTACTCTTTTCCAAGATATACATTAATTTTTGTATGTTCACTATACATTAATGTAAAATTTAATCTAAATACAAATATCGATACTATCCCTAAGACAATTATTAATAATGTTAAGATGTATAATACTTTTTTGTTTTTTATTATTTCTTTCATATTATATAACATTCCTTCCTTGTAAATTCGTATGTTCTATTTATCATTTAATAATACGTTTATAGTAATATAATTATATATAAACATTACTATAAGTCCCCAGAATAATACCATTCCCAAACTTGCTATCTGTATCCATTTCATAAATGTAAATACAATACTTATTAGTAATACTGGAATTAGAATAGATATATATCTTAAATATGTTTGTTTTACAAGTTCTTTTTTATTTATACCTTTACTTAAGCCCTTTAAAACATATTTTGTAAATATATAGTTTAATCCTAATAATACTATAAATCCTACCATAGCATCTATTGATAACATTACATTAGTATATCTTAAAACTATTAATAATAATGCAATATATCCAATATATGAAATGCTTAAAAAAATTCCGTTTACTTTATATTTTATACATACATATACTAATGCTACAAGTATTATTAATCCTATTGAAGATATACATATCTTTAGTATATCTTGGTTAATACCTGCAGAAAGATTGTTATTGGTTGAAACATCATATTTTATCGGCATTTTACCTGAATCTATTAATGATGCTATACTTGAAGCTTGTTCTAAATAACTTTGTATAGTATCTACATCCGTAGTTGCACTTCCTACAGATAATTGTAATAAACCTTCCCTATTTTCTTCTGCAAAATAGGTTTCTGTAAGTTGTTCACCATCTATATTTATTGTCACTTTTTTTGTGGTAGATTTTCCTTCTTCATCTTTTGTTTCAATATAGTTCTTAGATATCTCTTGAAGTTTCTTTTTTCCTTCTTTATTAAATTCAATGCTTAAATATACAGTAGTTCCAATTTCATTTGTTCCATAAACAGCTTTTGCATATTTTACATCCTTATTACTAAGTAAAATTTCTTTAGTTTCACTATCATTTACAGTAAATTCTCCTAAATATTCTAAATTATAGATTACTGTATCTGTATTTTTAGTTTCATATAATTCTACTATAATTTCTCCATTTTCATTATTAAGCCTAACTGTATAGTCATTTACACCATATGAAGATAAACGTTTTTCTATTATCTCTTTACATAGTTTATAATTTTCTTGGTTTAGTAATTCTTTTGGATTTATTGGTTCATCTTTTTTACTATAACCTTCTTTTAAATTTCCCTCACTATCTACTCCATCTTCACTTACATTTCCGTTACTATCAAAAACTAATTCTTTAGTACTTGAGTCTATTACTAATTTTGCAGTTCTTGTTCCTTTTAAATCTTTTGATAATTGATAATCAGGTATTAAGTTTACTCTGTCATTTCCTCTTTTTACATATATTCCAACAAAAGAAATTAAGCTAATTGCTAATATTATTAAAATAGCTAGTATTTTTACTATTACATTTTTATTCATTTTTGTTTTTTCCTTTCTTGTATATCTTAATTTTTATTTTAGAGTTATAATAATTTTGTATTATTTATAACTAATTCAAACCATACATTCAAATATTTTGCAGCATATTTACTCATCATTGTTCTATCCATAAATATTTCGAAGTAGTCTAATACTGGACAAATTTCGGTATCTATGTTAATGCTTAGTATTACTTTTCTATTTTCTTTATCTAATTCTAATTTTGTATTTGTAACTGCATAATTTACTCTATCATGTTTTCCAAAAGTTGCAATATTAGTATTTACAACTCTATCTCTATGAACATCTGATTTATCTGCCAAAATTAGTGCTGCTGAAATATCGCTTACAGCTGTACCTGTTTGCTCATCATGATTTCCAATTGCCATCATAATTTCTGTTCTATCTTTATGAGGCATTCCCATATCTTTTAAAATATTATACGCAAGTATTGCTCCAGATTGCGCATGATCAACACGGTTTACGCAGTTTCCAATATCGTGTAGATATCCTGCTATTTTTGCAAGTTCTATTCTACCTTCGTCATAACCAAAAGTTCTTAATATTTCCCCTGCCCTATGAGAAACAATACTTATATGTCTAACACTATGCTCTGTAAAGCCTAATACATTTAATTGTTTTTGAGTTCCTTCAATTAATGCCTGTACTTCTTCATTTTTCTTAACATCTTCTAAAGTAATCATAAAAACCTCCATTTAAGTTTTTATTTATAATATATGAACTTCATATTGTTTTTATACGATAGTTGTATTCTATAATAAAAAAGAATACTTTTCAAGTATTCTTTTTATATTTATATAATTTGTTTATTCACCATATAATCTTATATTACAATAGTTAAAAATATATAAATCTATTTTATAAATTCGTTTGGATCTAAAGCTTCCCCATCTTTAGTTATTTCAAAATGTAGATGTGGTTCATCTAATATTTCAAAGGTTGCTGTATTACCAACTGTCCCTATGCTTTGACCTTGTTTTACTTCTTCTCCAACTTCTACAAATTCACTAGTTAATAAATTTGAATATAGTGTTTCATATCCATTTTGATGTTCTATTATAATTGATAAGCCATATCTTGGATCATTTTTTATAGATTTAATTTTTCCATCAGCTGATGCTTTTACTACACTTGTTTTATCTGCCTTTATATCAATTCCTAAATGAGTAGTCCATTCTTCTAAAGTTGCTGAATATACTAAATTTTCCTTAGCATATTGCTTAGAGATTTCGCCATCTACTGGTTTTACAAATTTAAGTTCAATACTATTTTTATTTTCACCTACTTGCGTATTTGTAGTAATTGTATTAGTTTTATTGTCCTTTGTTATTGTGTTTTTATCCACATTATTATTTACTGAATTTTTATTAGTATTTGTAATAGAATTTGTAGTTACTTTATTTTCTACTGTATTATTCACATTATTTGTAATTTCATTTTTAGATTCTTCTACACTTTTTCCCATTTGTGTACTAGCTGTTTGAGCTTTACTTTCTGCTTCTTGTACTAACTGTGCAATTTTTCCTGAACTTATGTCACTTTGCTCGTCCATTTTATTTCCATATAATACAAATGTAATTACAAAAGCAATAATTCCAATTCCTAATATACTTCCACCAATATATAGAATATTTTTGGTATTACTTTCTGCTTTTTCATGTTTTCTTGTTTCTCTTCTCATAGTAACTCCTCCTAAATTTTATATTTAGTTAAAGTATTTCCTAATTTAGAAGAATTATACATTTTAATTTTTCAAATATCTTATTAAATCTACTCTAATATAGTAATTAAAATAATTAAGAAAACCGTATGGTAATTACATATCTATAATATCTACTCCCACATAAAAATGCTTTATGATTTCTTCATAATTTTTTCCTTGCTTTGCAAGAGCATCTGCTCCTGTTTGGCTCATTCCAACACCATGTCCATATCCTATTACAGTAAATTTTATATTATTTCCTTCAATTTGAAATGTAAAATTTGTAGAACGTAAGCCAAGAATTGTTCTTGCCTCAACTCCTGCAATTTCGATATTACCAACTTTCAAAGTTTTTACTCTACCACTATCTGTCTTTTCTTTTATAGATATAGCATCATCTAAAGAAAAATCTATTACTAATTGTGAATGTTTTTCTTTTATCTTATTTATGAATTCTTCTTTAGTTAAATTAACTTCCGAGTTATACTGGCTATATTCTTCTTCTCCAGCTGTTTCAACTACTTGTAAATATGGATATCCGCTTCCTCCCCAAACATTAATAGGTACCTCTGTTGTTCCTCCACTATTAGAGTGAAAAAAAGCATTTATAGGTTTTCCTTCATATGTAATGATTTTTCCTTTAGTAGAATTAACTACATTTTGAATTCTATTCCAGTTACTTTCTCTTACTGCTTCTTCCCATCTTTCTAATCTATTTTCTTTTGAAATCCAAGCTTGGCAACAGCTTGCGCTATCACATATATCTGCTTCCCCATGCTTTTTTTCATTATTTGTAATTTTATAAATTGTATATGTTCTTGCAACTACCGCTTGAGCTTTAAGTGCTTCTAACTCAAAATCAGCTGGCATTTCTGCTGAAACTACATGATATAAATATTCGTCAAGTGGCACTTCATTAATTTCGTTTGTAGCTGTGTGTAATAATTTTACTGTATTATACTTTTTGTAATCATAATTATTTTCTATAATCTGATTTTCTATATTGTTTTCAGTTTTTGAAATCACTTCTTTTACTTCAAATTTTTTAGTAAATAAAATTGGTATTAAAAATATAATTTGAATTAATATAATTAAATATAAAATTAGCTTTCTCATATATTGTTTCACTCTCCTTGCATTTTTATATAATTTTTTGGGCAGTATACTTACTGCCCCCTATAATTATAAATCACATTATGATATCAATTTTAGTTTCATAGAATTTAATACCTTTTTCTCAATTCTTGAAACTTGTACTTGTGTAATTCCTAAAACCTTTGCCACTTCACTTTGAGTTTTTTCCTTATAAAATCTTAATAAGATTATCTCTTTTTCCCTTGTATTTAAATTATCAATTAACTGCTTAATTGCAATTTTATCTACCACTCCTCCAGCTTCGTCTTTGCCTGTCCCTATTTTATCAATAATCGTTCTTGAATCATCTCCACTTGATGATTCTTCATAAATTGATGATACTGGTCTTAAAGAATCTAAGGCATATGTAATTTCTTCCTTAGGAACTTTAAGTGTTTTGGAAATTGTTGTTATGCTTATTTCCTCTCCAGTTTTATTTAAATATTCTTTTTGAAGTTCTAATATTTTCATTGCTAATTCTTTAGTACTTCTGCTTACTTTAACTATTCCATCATCACGGATGAATCTTTTTATTTCTCCTAATATGTATGGTACTGCATAGGTTGAAACTTGTACTTCAAAACTTGTATCAAATCTTTTTATTGCTTTAATAAATCCCATACATCCAATTTGATAGATATCTTCAACTTCATATCCTCTTCCTCCGAATCTTTTAACAATGTTCCAAATTAACCCTTTATTTTTTTCTACTAATTGGGTCATTGCTTCTTCGTCTCCGATTATGGGCTTTATCTATTAGTTCTAAATTATCCTCGTACATAGCTTACCTCTTTTTTATATTCTTTTGTAATTACATTCTAAATGTAGTAAATATTTTAGGCTCTAATGTTTCTCCATCATTATTTTCTTCTTTTTTTATAATTTTTTTCATCGATATCTTTGTACCTAAACCTAAAATTGACTCAACCTCCAAATCATCCATAAAACTATCCATGATAGTAAATCCCATTCCGTGACCTTTCTAAATCAGGCTTTGAAGTAAAAAGTGGCTCTTTAGCCATATTTACATCTTCTATTCCTTTTCCATAGTCCTGTATCTCTATTGAAATTGTATTTGCAAATATCTTACAAGTTATAGTAATTAAACCTTCATTTTCTTCATAACCATGAATTATAGAGTTTGTTACAGCTTCTGATACTGCTGTTTTTATATCTGCTAATTCTTCAATTGTAGGATCAAGTTGTGATGCAAAAGCTGCTACACTAATACGTGCAAAAGCTTCGTTATTAGATTTGCTCAAAAATTCTAATTTCATTTCATTTTCATACAAACTTTTCATTTTATTATCCTTCCTTTTTTATTTATTTTTTTATGCACACTTATTTGAAATTGGTATTATTTTTAATAATCCACACATTTCGAATATTTTTTTTATACTTTTATTGACATTAATAAGTTCTGTAACTCCTCCTAGTCTTCTTACAGCTTTATATCTTCCAATTAGCATTCCAATCCCTGCTGAATCCATGAAAGTAACCTGATTAAAGTCAAATAAAACTTTTTTAGGCATATATCTTTCAATTTCATTATCCATTTTCCTCCTTATCTTCTCTGCCCAATTATGATCAATTTCTTCTGTAATTTCAAAAATTAGTAGCTTGTCCTTTTCTTCATATTTTGTATTCAAAACTTTATTCCTCCTAACTTTTTTTCTAATTATAACGCTTTTGGTAATTTTTTCCAATAGCAAAACATAGGAAGTTTTGCCGATTTATAAGAACTTTACGACATTTTATTACAAAAAATTAATTTCTTTTATATCGAAATTAATTTTTATATATAACAAAAAGGACAGGTAATAATTACCCCTCCTTTTCTCTATTACATACAAATATTTCTAGCTTACTTTTTTATTTCTTTCAACAACAATATCTCCAAATAATTTTTCTTGTGTTGCTATTACTTTATCTTTTCTGGTTAATTCTAATAATCCCGAAAATGCTGTAACTACTTCTTGTTTATTACATTTTGATAGTGTATACATCTTATTAAATACAAATCTAGGTTTATGTAATAATTCTCTAAACATCTCTTTTACTTTACTTGCAACTGTATATGTATCTGTTATTGCAATTTTCTTTATATTTTCTGCATTTTGATTTAAACGTACTTTGTTTCTTTCCACTAAATTATTATATATTTCTGGAATAATTTCTTTTGTATATTCCTTTTCTAATTTCTGTTTTGGAAGCTCAATATCTTCTTGCATTTTAAATAATCTATTTGAAAACTCTAAATAATTCTCTCTTAATTTACTAGTAATTTCTTTATATTTTTTATATTCAATTATTCTTGCAATTAGCTCTTCCTCTGTCAATTCTTCTTCATCTTCTACTTGTTTTGGTAATAGACCTTTTGATTTAATATATAATAAGGTAGACGCCATTATTAAAAATTCACTTGTTACTTCTAAGTTCATTTCTTCTGCTTGATTAATAAATTCAATATATTGGTCTGCTATTTCGCTTATTCTTATATCATAAATATCCATTTTATTTTTATCAATTAAAGCTAATAATAAATCTAATGGTCCTTCAAAATTTTCTATTTTTATAGCATATTTTTTACTTTGTAAAGTTAATACGTTTTGCATTTAAAATACTTCCTTTATTGTTTGATTATTATACCCTTTTTTTATAAGATACATTTTTATATCTTCTTTTTCCATTGTTCTTTGCTTCTTTTGTACTAAATTCGTTGCAGATTTAACTTCATATTCTTCTAGTATTTCTTTATTATCATAGAAATAGTCTTCTAGTTTATTTCTATCTATTCCTTTAGTTAATAGCTTGTACTCTATTTCTTTTAATGATAAATCTTTTAAAGCTATAAATTCTTTAACTGCTCTATCTATATAATCAGTATCATCTAAATATCCTGCATCTTTTACATATGCTATAATATCACACAATAGGTCCTTTTGTATAGTATTTTCGAATTTATTTTTCACTTCATACTCTGTTCTTTTTTTATACATTATATAATTCATTACTTTTGTCTTTTCTTTATCAAATTCTTCTATTGTATACATTAGTCTCCTCCATATTCTTTTAACAAAATAGGGAGTATTAAAATACTCCCTATCAGCTTCTATTCTTCCTCGTCTGTAATGTTTTCTTCATCACCTAAGCTCTTTTCAAACGCTTGCTCGAAATTATTTCTTATTTTTTGTTCAATTTCTGACATTACCTCTGGATTATCTAATAAGTATTTTTTTACATTTTCTCTACCTTGTCCTATTCTTTCTCCATTGTAACTAAACCATGAACCACTTTTCTCAATTATATCTAAGTTAACACCTATATCTAATATATTTCCTTCTTTTGATATTCCCTTGCCATATACTATATCAAATTCAGCTTCTCTAAATGGTGGAGCAACTTTATTTTTCACTACTTTTACTCTTGCTCTACTTCCAACAACTTCTCCATCTTGTTTTATAGTCTCTGTTTTTCTAATATCCATACGAACAGATGCATAAAACTTTAATGCTCTACCTCCTGTTGTTGTTTCTGGATTTCCAAACATAACACCAATTTTTTCTCTTAATTGGTTAATAAATATTAAAACTGTTTTTGATTTGTTTATTGCTCCAGCAAGTTTTCTTAAGGCTTGTGACATAAGTCTTGCTTGTAATCCCATATGAGAATCTCCCATATCGCCATCTATTTCTGCTTTTGGTACTAATGCTGCTACAGAGTCCACTACTATAACATCTAGTGCTCCACTTCTAATTAATGCTTCAGCTATTTCAAGTGCTTGTTCTCCTGTATCTGGTTGTGAAACTATTAAGTTATCTATATCTACTCCTAAATGTTTTGCATATACTGGATCTAGAGCATGTTCTGCATCTATAAATGCTGCTTCTCCTCCTAGTTTTTGTGCTTCTGATACTACATGTAATGCAAGTGTTGTTTTACCAGAAGATTCTGGTCCGTATATTTCTATAATTCTTCCACGTGGCACTCCTCCAATTCCTAATGCAATATCTAATCCTAATGCACCAGTTGGAATTGCCTCTATATTCATTGCTTGGAATTCTCCAAGTTTCATTACTGATCCTTTTCCAAATTGTTTTTCTATTTGTCCCATTGCTGCTTCTAATGCTTTTCTTTTTTCTGAATTTTCTGTATTCATATAAAACCTCCTATATTTAAAACGTTTGTTTGTATTTGTATTATCACATTTAAATTTTTATTTGTCAATAGTTTTTTAAAAAATTTTTATTTTTTATGATAATATTTTTATACTTTAAAATAACTTCTAAAAGTAAGTAAATATAGCTTACCTCCCTTCTTTTATATAATTATTTTAAATTCTTAATTTGGAAATTTTTCAGAGCTTAAAATTTACTTTTGATTATAACTTCTATTAAAGATTTTGTAACTTATATCATTTGACTTAATCATTTTTAATTTTCCATACGTCTAAATCAAACTCGTATTTTGATAATGTTTTGAAACTTACTTTTATGAAATTAACTTTAAACAAAAATTATTATATTACATATTTCATACTTTGTAAATAACTTTCTATCCTATATTACTTATAATTTAATTAGTACAATTAATGTATATTTTGACTTTTATAGCTTATAGTGATATACTATACATAATCTAGTATTTATTCTAGAAAATATTTTTTTATTAAGGAGATTTACCCAATGATTAAAGAGCAAAGTTACCTATCAACTGGTACAGTGTACATCCCGCTTGCTAAAATTCGGGAAGTATATGGCGACTTTTTAGAAATGCGCAATCATTTCCCTTCATGTAACATTCTCTTCACTTCTCGTGGGATTAAGGATGTTAACATGATAGCTTTACAGTATTGTAGTTATTCGCCAGAAGAGTTTCAATTTGCACATGAAAACTTTTTTAGCAGATATCATTCTTACACGCCTTGTGCAGAACTTAAAACTGATAATTTTTATTTTAGTGCTCGCACTCATGTAAGATTTGATACTCTTTTACAGCTTCGCAAAGCAATGGTGAACTTGCGAAAAAGCGGCTGGTTTAAACAATGTGTTATTTTTTATACTGTAAGCGGAGATTTGTCACATGCTCATATTCACTTTTACACACACAATAATGATACATTAATTGAGTTTTTAAATTTAATGTCATCTGAATTTAGTGAGTATTTGTATACTGAGCGTTGATATTATTAACTCCTGTGAGCTGCGCCGATCCAAATTCGGTGCAGCTCATTTTTTATTGATATTTTTTCCTTTTATTAATATACTATTATATATAGGAGTTGATTATATGTTTGAAAATTATATTGATGAACTAAAAGAACAAATTGTTTCCTCTACTTGTGAACTTATTAAAATACCAAGTGTAAATACTGAAGCTACTAATCCATCTATGCCTTTTGGTAAAGAATGTAGCAACGCTTTAGAATATGTTTTAAATTTAGCTAATAGTTTAGGTTTTAGGACTAAAAATATTGACGGTTATTGTGGATATATTGAATTTGGAGAAGGCAAAGAATTAATGGGCATTATTGGGCATCTAGATGTTGTTCCAGAAGGTGAAAATTGGACTTATCCTCCGTTTTCTGCTACTATCGCTAACGAAAAGATTTATGGGCGAGGTGCTATTGATGATAAAGGACCCGTTATTGCTAGTCTCTATGCTATGAAAGTAGTTATGGATAATTGTAAAATAAAAAAACGTGTTAGATTAATTTTGGGGTTAAATGAAGAAAGGGATTGGAAATGTATTGAATATTATAAAGCTCACGAAGAAATTCCAAGTTTTGGATTCAGTCCTGATGCTGATTTTCCTTGCATTTATGCTGAAAAAGCTTTACTAAATGTTCATTTAAAAAGTAATTATAATACAAATGATGATATAAAAATTATTAGTATTGATTATAATAATAATGCTATGAATGTTGTTCCTAAATTTTGCAAAGTAAAACTTGATATTAATAATAACATTAATATAGATGAGTGTATTAACAATTTAACTAATTTAATAGAAAGTCATAACTTCAATATTGTTGTAAAAAAGGAAAATGATAGTACTATTATATTAGAAGCCTTTGGCATAAGTGCACACAGTGCACATCCAGACTTGGGAATTAATGCTATATCTAATATAATTATTGCGCTATATGAATTACTAAGAATTTATAATATTAACATACAATTATTATCTATGTTTTGTCGTTATATTCACACACAGTATAATGGTGATGATTTAAATATCAATTTACCTGACGAATCTGGTAAATTGACTTTAAATGTTGCAAGATTTTTCTTAGAAAATGACACTTTGGGTATTAGTATGAATTTAAGAATTCCTATTCATACTAATATCGATACAGTAAAAAGTAAATTTAATAATATTTTTGAAGATAGCTCTATTAAAGTAGGTTTTGATGGTGAAAAAAATGCTTTATATATACCAAAAGATAATTATTGGGTTACTACTCTATGTTCTATTTTTAATGAAATAACTGGTAAGAATGAAAAACCTATAGCAATTGGTGGCGCAACATATGCAAGAGCATTTCCTAATTGTATTTCTTTTGGTGCTAATATGCCTAATGAAGAAGATATGTGCCATAAGGTTGATGAGTTTATTTCTATAGATAATTTAATTTTAGCTACAAATATATATGCTACTGCTATTTATAGATTGTGTAATTAATGTAACAAAAAATGACCCGAAACTTGGGTCATTTTTATTACCATATTTATTATTCTGCTGAACCTTCTTCAACTTCAGCATCTGGAGCATCATAAGCTTCTAAGATAGCTGCTTGAACTTTTTCTCTTGTTTCAACATTGATTGGATGAGCTATATCTTTGAAATCTCCGTTTGGAGTTTTTCTACTTGGCATAGCAATAAATAATCCATTTTGGCTTTCGATAACTTTGATATCGTGAACTACGAATTCATTATCGAATGTTACAGAAGCAACAGCTTTCATTCTGTTCTCTGAATTTAC
>JAAVZA010000065.1 GCA_022791395.1 Clostridia bacterium | reverse complement strand
TACACCCATTGTGGGAGAAAGGGGGAATTATTTATGACTTATACAGAAGCATACAAAGAACATATCGTGTATACTTTTCACAGCTTTTGCAAAGTCGTCATACGTCATGCAGCAATCACAGCATGGCGTGACCAGCACAGATGACGGCAAAAAGAAATATCCCTTGAATACCTCACGGAAGAAAAGTTTTACCCTTTAGGAACAACAGATGAATATTTTGAAGCACCCTATGAAGAACACCCAAGCCCTACAAGAACGGCTGGCAGGACAATGAGGGCAGGACATACATTCCCAAAATCGGCTCTGCGAAACTTCTGCTCGAACAAGCTGTTGCCCAGCTTAAATCCACTTCCACATCGTTAGCCGCACTTCGCAATGAAATGCAGTCATTGGCTTCCACTCTGCCGGAATATTTTGTGGTAATGAAGAAGTTCGGCGTCGGTCCTACTCTCGTCCCTCAGCTCATGGCTGAGATCGGCGATGTGCGCCGTTTCAAATCAAAGAAGTCCATGGTTGCCTATGCGGGGATCGACGCGCCGTCATACCAGTCTGGTACGATGAATATCCGCAGCAGGCATATCTCTAAACGAGGCTCCCCGGCCTTGCGCAGAACCTTGTTCCTGATTATGACTGCAATCTTGATCCGATCGCCTGCGTACGAACCCGTCTACCAGTTCATAGATAAGAAACGTTCTGAGGGCAAGCCCTACGAAGTTTACATGATGGCCTCTGCTAACAAGTTCCTGCGTATTTACTACGCCTCAGTGAAAGATTTCCTGGATTCGCTAGAAACTTAGTCGTTATTTGATTTTGATACTTTGGCTGGCGTTTTTTGCTAGGCGGCAGTCTATTTTTATATGCTTTTTTATCCCTTCCTTTTTATTCAACTTCTTTCATTTTGGGGGTTGACTTTTTTTAGCAGGTCTTTCATAAAATAGCCTGTGATTTTGCACTGAGAATCCCGAAATCCTTTGAAACGACCGGCGTTGTGAACTGGCGGAGGGGTGCAATGCAACCCCTCCGCTTTTCTCCGGCTTGAAAATCGGATGCCCGAGACTCTTTGCGAGTTGTGCAAACGTCCAACACCACAACACTTAGCAAAGTCAATCGTTGCATTCACAAATTCTTTACATTTGCACTACTACAATAGTCTTGACAGCTCTCGCACTACTGTGATAGTATAATAGCACAAACTATTGCAATAGTTTCAAAGAAAGGACCGATAAAAATGCCAATCAAGCTATTCGACTCCGAACTGAAAGTCATGAACGTCCTGTGGCGCGAGGGCGACCGCACCGCCAAGGAGATCTCCGACATCCTCAAGGCCGAGACCAACTGGAACATGAACACCACCTATACTGTCATCAAAAAGTGTATCGCCAAGGGGGCTATCGAGCGAAGTGAGCCTGGCTTTCTCTGTCACGCCCTCATTCCAAAGGAATCCGTGCAGGAGGCCGAGACCGACGAGCTCATAGGCAAGCTGTACGACGGCTCGGTGGATAAGCTGTTCGCCGCGCTGCTGGGGCGCAAAAAGCTCTCGGCGGAGCAAATTAACCGGCTG
>JAAVZA010000046.1 GCA_022791395.1 Clostridia bacterium | reverse complement strand
TTCCAACATTTATTTCACAATTTAATAATATTTTGTATTACATTACATATGAACTTAAAAATAAAATAGCGGCAGATAATTTTTATAGCGAAGTAATAAAACAAATTGAGATAAGAAGTGAAGCTCCAGAATCGTACGAAGTTTTTAAAACAATTAAAAATGGAGAAGTAAAATATTATAAAATAAATGTAAAGAATTATACAATATTTTATGTTGTAAAAGATAATGTAATAGAAATAAGAAGAATATATTATAGGCAAAGAAACTTCGAAAATTTAATAAAATAATAATAAAGAGGAATTTTTTTAAGAATTCCTCTTTTATGAAAGTATAGCACCAAGCACCAAAATACCCAAATTATCACTATAGATTTTATCAAACTGAGATATTGGAAGAGGGTTTTCACCGCATACCTACTTCAATAGTATATCCAGGTAAATTATAACTTTGGATAAACCAATCTTTATATCCTGCCCATGAAGACTCAGGAGGAGTTAAATCTAGTAAATATCCACTAGCCTTTTCAAACTGCCTGCCAATATATTCAGAATTCGGTGGAAGATAATCTTGAAATTTCCAATAAATAACTTCCCCTTGACTATGATAAGCTAAAATTAGTTTAAAATTATGTGCAAGAGTAAAATTATAAACTGCTTTTGCCTCAGGAGTAGAAAGAGGAAAATGGCCAACATAATCACGAGGAGCAGGGCTTACAAAACCCTGTTCAAACTTAATCTTTTGAGCATTCTCCCACCCGAGCTGGAAACTGTAAATTTAAATCCACACCTTCAATATTAGCTTTCCAACCGGTCAGGAAAAGGAATATCAGGATAATTAGCAGCAATATTCTTTGCATAATTATACCCATTACTATTAATAGGTAGATTTCCGGTTACCAAATTAACTCCGGTCAGGATTAACCATTGGTACAATATAAATAGAAACAGTATCAAAAATTTCACGAGCATTATATCCATAAATAGTAGAATTATTAGTATAAGCAATACAAAAATCTTCTATAAATTTCATTAAAACAGGAGTAGTAATCCACTCATTTGCGTGGAAAGAAGCATTATAAAATACTTCTTTTTTTCCCCTGCCAATTCTAAAATAAACAATAGCCTTACCAAGAACACTATCACCAATACTATCTATGTATAAAAATGGATATGCATTTTGTAGTGCATACATATTATTAATTAAAATATCATAATTATAAGAAACATTAGTAGAAATAATACTCATATAACCACCTAACATATATTATGAAAAAATAAAAGAATAGTTACAAATAATCTTCAGTACTAAAAATTTCTACAAAATGTCTAGCAGTTTTAGCATACTTTAAATTTGAATCTAAATATTTTCTTGTATCAGTAACAAAAATAAGTAAACCGATCTACAATATCGTTATGAATAACAGGTAAAACGATTTGAGATTCGTATTTTAAAATGTCATCCTCCTCAACAATAGGAACAATAGTGTCCATAGAAACATTCATATAATCAATATAGCATGAGTCTAAAATATATAAATTTAAAAGTTTTTTCATATTATCGTGTAAATTTTTATTCAAATAATTATTATCATTATTAGATGCTACAAAAACTACTTTAGTTAAATCAGTTAAAATAATAGTTGAATCAGACAAGAGCATAGAGTTATGTAAAAATTCAACTAAACTATCTGTAATATACAATTTAAATTACCTCCTATATATACATTATAAGTTAAAATTTACCAATTTGCAACAAAACATATAAAAAAACTGCATGTATTCATAGTTAAAAACTGCATATTATATTAATATAATTTTTCTAATAGAAAAATAAAGGAGAAAAAGTATGGGAGCATTTGATAGATTTTGGAAAAGAGAGCCATTATTAAAGAAGACAATAGAAATAGATGATGACTTATATGAAAACGTAGACAAACTATCTAAGGAAGTATATCATACATCAACGAATCAGTTAATTAATGGATGTATAGAAGAACTACTTAAAACAAGAAATGTAAAATTATATGAAAAAGAAACAGATAAAATGCCAGTACAACATTCATTACTAATTAGAGAGTCTTTCTTTAAAGGTTTAGAAGAACTAAGAGAGAAATATAATTTATCTATATATAAACTAGTAAATATTGCAATAAAAAATGCACTAGATGAACTAAAATAAAATGTCGAAATTGGATTTGAAATGTCGAAAAAAATAGGATATAGTTTTTAATATGAAAAAAGAAATATTATATTATCAAATGTTAAATATAGGAATAAAAGTAAAAAAAATTAAAGATATAGACATCAAACTAGATAAAATCATAGAAAAATACTATGGAAGAAATATCTATTTTAATCCATATCTAAATTCAAAAAATAGACTAGTAAGAATGATTATAGAAGGAGAATTTCCAACAGTAGAAGAATGGAATAAAATAGCAGAAGAGGAAGGATATCTTTCACATATTTCATTAGAATATATAGGAGAATGTAATTGGAAAGAATTAAAGATTAAATTAATAAAAGAAATAAAACAAATATTGCTAGAATAATTATATTATTCTAGCATTCTTGTTATTTCTAAAGTTCTCATCTAATATAGTAAAGTCATTCTATTACCAGACTTTTCGATAAAGCCCTCTTCTTTTAAAATTTTAAGCTCACGCATCATTGCACTTCTATCAATACTCAAATAATCAGCCAAGTCAGTTAAAGAAAAAGGAATTCTAAAAGATTTACTCATATTTCTTGCAGAAATAATAGTAAAATATCCAAGTAATTTATCACGAATAGTACGTTTACTAAGGAGCTCAATTCTCATATTCAAATCAATAATTTCATTTAAGAATAACTCTGGCAAATTAATAAGTAAATTATTGTGAAAACTACAATTATTTTTACACTTCATTTTAATATCATCATAAATAAAAAACAAAACAGAAGAATTTTCTTTAGCTTCTACTAAAAGTTCATTATTAGTACTTACAGGATAGAAAATTTCACCAAAAATATCATTAGCATTAAAATGTTCAACAATAGTTTTATTACCATTATAATCGTACCTTACAAGATCGGCTTCTCCAGATAAAAGTATACAAAGTTGATTACGCTTAGCAATATAACTTGTTATAATCTCACCCTTATGAAAAGTCTTTTTTTGAACTTTTGAACATTTTGTATCTAAATCTTTTACGAAATCAGAAATGCGAAAATTACTATCCATAATCAATCCTCCAATATCAATATTGTATAGATGAGTAGAGCTTGTACATAATGAATTATTAAAACTCATCTTTATAAAAATATTATACATAAAACTATATTAAAATGCAACAAAAAATAAAACCCTGAAATTTAGCCAAAAATCGACAAAAATAACACGTAATAAATTTGTAATATAAATGAAATAAATCAAATTTTACTAGAAATGAATGGGTTTTATAAAATAAATTATTCACTTTTAATAATCTGTTGCAATTGCAACAGTAAAATAAAAAACTTAAGGTATAATAAGAACATAAAAATATGGGGGAGGAAATGGACATGAAAGTTATAAAAAGAGATGGAAGAGCAGTAGATTACGATAGAGAAAAGATAGTAGCTGCAATTGAAAAAGCAAATGATGAAGTAAGACCACGTGAAAAAGCCAGCAAGGAGGAGATAAAAGAAATACTTCATTATATAGAAGAATTAGATAAAAAGAGAATGTTAGTTGAAGACATACAAGATATAATAGAAGAAAAATTAATGGAACACGGAAAATACGAACTAGCTAAAAAATATATAGTATATCGTTATACAAGAGCATTAGTAAGAAAACAAAATACAACAGATGAATCAATATTAGGATTAATCAAAAATCAAAACAAAGAACTAGCAACAGAAAATTCAAACAAAAATGCAGTACTAGCCTCAACACAAAGAGATTATATAGCAGGAGAAGTATCAAAAGATTTAACCAAAAGAATATTATTACCAGAAAAAATATCAAAAGCACATGAAGAAGGGGTATTACACTTCCATGATGCAGACTACTTCTTACAACCAATATTCAATTGTTGTTTAGTAAATATAAAAGATATGCTAGAAAATGGAACAGTAATGAACGGAAAATTAATAGAATCACCAAAAAGTTTCCAAGTAGCTTGTACAGTTACAACACAAATAATAGCAGCAGTAGCATCAAACCAATATGGAGGACAAAGTGTTGATTTAAAACATTTAGGAAAATATCTAAGAAAAAGTAAAGATAAATTCACAAAAGAATTAAAAGAAGCCTATGAAGGAAAATTGCCAGAAGATATGATTGAATCAATAGTAGAACAAAGACTAAAAACAGAACTTTCAGCAGGTGTACAAACAATACAATATCAAATAAACACATTAATGACAACAAATGGACAATCACCATTTGTAACACTATTCCTAAATTTAGATGAAGATGATGAATACATAGAAGAAAATGCAATGATAATAGAAGAAATACTAAAACAAAGATATAAAGGAATCAAAAATGAAAAAGGAGTATATGTAACACCAGCATTCCCAAAACTAATATATGTATTATATGAACATAACTGCCTAAAAGGTGGAAAATATGACTATCTAACAAAACTTGCAGTAAAATGTTCATCAAAAAGATTATATCCAGATTACATATCAGCTAAAAAAATGCGTGAGAATTATGAAGGAAATGTATTTAGCCCAATGGGCTGTAGAAGTTTCCTATCACCTTGGAAAGATGAAAATGGAGAATATAAATTTGAAGGAAGATTTAATCAAGGTGTAGTAAGCTTAAACTTACCACAAATAGGAATAATAGCAGATGGAGATGAAGAAAAGTTCTGGAAGTTATTAGATGAAAGACTAGAACTATGTTATGAAGCTTTAATGTGTAGACATTATGCGTTACTTGGAACAAAAACAGATACAAGCCCAATCCATTGGAAATATGGAGCAATCGCAAGGTTAGAATCAGGAGAGACAATAGATAAACTATTAAAAGGTGGATATTCAACAATATCACTAGGATATATTGGATTATATGAAGTAACAAAACTAATGAAAGGTGTAAGCCATACAACAGAAGAGGGAGAAGAATTTGCATTAAAAGTAATGAACTATTTAAGACAAGCAACAGATCGTTGGAAGAAAGAAACTGGAATAGGCTTTGCACTATACGGAACACCAGCAGAAAGCTTATGCTACAGATTTGCAAGAATAGATAAAGAAAGATTTGGAATAATCAAAGACGTAACAGATAAGGGATATTATACAAATACATATCATGTAGATGTAAGAGAAAAAATAGACGCCTTTGCAAAATTAAAATTCGAAAGCCAATTCCAAAAAATATCTTCAGGAGGAGCAATCTCATATATAGAAATACCAAATATGAGAAATAACTTAAAAGCACTTGAAGAAATCGTAAAATTCATATATGATAATATACAATATGCAGAATTTAATACAAAATCAGATTACTGCCATGTATGTGGTTTTGATGGAGAAATAATAATAAATGAAAATAACGAATGGGAATGTCCACAATGTGGTAATAAAGATCACAACAAAATGAACGTAACAAGAAGAACCTGTGGATACTTAGGAGAAAACTTCTGGAATGAAGGAAAAACAAAAGAAATAAAATCAAGAGTATTACATTTATAAGATTAAAATATTACTTGTTGGTAGAAGTATTTGTAAGAGTAATAGAATAAAAATAGACAAAAAAGAGGGGAATTAATATGCACTATGCAACAATAAAAGAATGTGATGTGGCAAATGGACCAGGTGTTAGAGTAAGCGTATTTGTAAGTGGATGTAATCATCACTGCAAAGGTTGTTTTAATGAAATAGCATGGAATTTTGAATATGGAAATGAATTTACAGAAGAAACAATAAATCAAGTATTAAAAGATTTAGATAAAGACTACATAGAGGGACTATCATTACTTGGTGGAGAACCATTAGAACACTCAAACCAAAAAGGACTGTTACCACTAATAAAAAAAGTAAAAGAAAAATTCCCTGAAAAAAGTATTTGGTGTTATACAGGATTTGATTTTGAAAAAGATGTAATGGGCAACATGTATAAAAATTGGGATGAAACCAAAGAATTAATAAGCAATATAGATGTAATAGTAGATGGAAAATTTGAACAAGAACTAAAAAATCCATCATTAAAATTTAGAGGTTCAAGCAATCAAAGAATAATAGATGTACCAAAAAGCGTAAAAGAGAGCAAAGTTATTTGGGCAGATTTAGATAAAGACGAAATAAAAATAGCAAATTAAAAATAGAGGTTGTATGTCATACAACCTCTATTAATTACAAAAAACAACAAAAAATTTCAAAAAAATATATACAAAAATAAAATAAGTGTTATAATTAAAAAGTATTAAAAAATAATAAAAAGGGGTTTAAGTTATGGAAAATATTAAAATCTTTTCATGTAGCAAATCAGCTGATAACTTTACAAAAGAAATATGTGATTGTTTAGATTTACCAATGGGAGAAATCAATTCAATGAAATTTAAGAATGATAACAATTTTGTACAAATACTAGAAACAGTTAGAGAACAAGATGTATACCTTATACAAACAACAGAACCACCAGTAAATGAAAGAGTAATGGAATTATTAATAACAATAGATGCTGTAAAACGTGCATCTGCAAGGAAAGTAACAGTAGTATTACCATATTATATATACTCAAGATCAGATAAAAAAGATCAACCACGTGTACCAGTAACAGCAAAACTAATGGCTGAATTAATAGAAGCAGCAGGAGCAGATAGAGTAATTACATGTGATTTACACAATCCAGCAATACAAGCATACTTTAGAATAAATTGTGATAGACTATCAGCACAAAATTTATTACAAGCATATTTTAAAGAAAAAAATTTAAAAGATATGGTAATAGTAGCAACAGATGCAGGAAGCTCAAAAAAGGCATACAAATATTCAGAATACTTTGGATGTCCAATAGCATTAATAGATAAAAGAAGAGCAGGAAATGATGACAGAGCCATAGCCTCAACAGTAATAGGAGATGTAAAGGACAAGCAAGCTGTAATCTTTGATGATGAAGTAGATACAGCAGGATCAATGATAGAAACAGCAAGAATACTAGAAGACTTTGGAGCACGTGAAATATATGCAGGATGTACACATGGAGTCCTATCAGGTCCAGCAATAGAAAGAATAAAAAATTCTCCAATAAAAGAATTAGTAGTAACAAATACAGTGCCACTTTCAGAAGAAAAAAGAATAGATAAAATAACAGTTCTATCAATGGCACCATTATTTGCAGAAGCAATAAAAAGAATAAATGAAGCGAAACCTTTAGGAGAACTATTTAAAATATATTAATTAGTATTGACAACCCCTTGCAATATAGAGTATAATGTAACACGTATAAAAGATAGGGAAAATTACAAACTAAAAAATAAAGCTAACCCTTATTAAGATTACATACTGTGTATAACACCGGAAGGAGGGGAATAACATGTCAGAGGTAAAAGTAAATAATGGAAATATAGAAGATGCATTAAAAAGATTTAAAAGACAATGTGCAAGAAATGGAGTTTTACAAGAGGTACGTAAAAGAGAACACTATGAAAAACCTAGTGTAAAAAGAAAGAAAAAATCAGAGGCTGCAAGAAAAAGAAAATTTTAATAAAAAATGAAGTTGGAAGTTAGAGGTTGGAAAACTATAATTTTCAACTTTTTGATTTTATAATACATATTTTAATATATATATTATAAAATTATAAAAATAGAAAGGATGAAGACAATGTTAAAGGAAAAATTATTAGAAGATTTAAAAAACTCAATGAAAGAAAAAAATGAGACAAGGAAAAATACAATTCAAATGGTAAGAGCAGCAATTTTACAAGTAGAAAAAGATAATGGAATAACACTTGAAGATGATAAAATAATAGAAATAATTGCAAAAGAAGCCAAAAAAAGAAAAGATTCATTAGGAGATTATGAAAAAAGTGGTAGGGAAGATTTAATAGCACAAGTAAACGAAGAAATAAATATATTACAAGAATATCTACCAAAGCAATTATCAAAAGAAGAAATTGCAGAAATAGTTAAAAAAGTAATAGAAGAAACTAAAGCCACATCAATAAAAGATATGGGAAAAGTAATGAGCGCAGCAAAAGGGAAAATAGGTGCTGCAGCTGATGGTAGAACAATAAATGAAGTAGTAAAAGAAATATTGGCATAAAAATTGGCAAAATGTATTTGCATTTTTTATAAATATGTTATAATATAAATAGATAAAAAGAGAAGAAAGCTAAATTTTCTCCTCAATGTTGTTAGAATTGAAGTTAGTTTTGTTAGGTCCAACTTCAATTCTTTTTTATGTATGCAGATGCTATAACCGAGCTAATGCAATTAAGAATACTGCGATTCCAGTAGAAAGAATTATTAAAGATATTCCAATACACAAAATGCTAATATAAATTTTACAAAAAAGCAACACACAAAATAGTAAAAAACTATTGTATAAAATTACCAAAATGTATTATACTATAAACTATGAGTATAAAATAAGAAAGGAAGAATAACCTTGAATTATCAAAAACAATCAATAAAAGAAGGAATAAACCTTCATACTATAGAAACCAATAAATTTAAAACAAACCTATTAAGTGTATTTTTAACAATGCCATTATCAAGAGACCTAGTTACAAAAGAAGCATTAATAGCATCAGTTTTAAGAAGAGGCTCTAAATTAATGAAAACCAGTGAAGAAATAAGTATTACATTAGAAGAAATGTATGGAGCATCCTTTAACTGTGGAATTGAAAAAATAGGGGAAAACCATATAATAAAATTTTATTTAGAAACAATAAATGATGAATTTTTACCAGAAAAAGAAGATATCTTACAAAAAGGACTAAATACATTATTTGAGATAGTATTTAATCCTCTAGTAGAAGAGGACAAATTTAAGGAAGAATATGTAAAACAAGAAATAGAAAATTTAAAACAAATCATAGAAGGAAAAAAAGATGATAAAGCAAGATATGCACTAGAAAGAACAGTAGAAGAAATGTATAAAGGTAAACCATATGCCTTATATAAATATGGATATATAGAAGATATGGAAAAAATAGATTCCATAAACTTATATAAAAGTTATCAAGCTATGATTAAAAAATGTAAAATAGATATATTTGTATCAGGAAAAATAGATATAAATGCTACAAAAGCGATAGTAGAACAAAATGAATTAATAAAGAATCTTGAGGGAAGAAAATATAACAAAGCACAAGAACAATTACTAGAAAAACAAAAAGAAGCTAGAGAAATTAAAGAAGAAATGGATATCACACAAGGAAAAATGGTAATAGGGCTTACAATTGATGATACAAATCCAGCTTCAAAGTATGTAGCACTAGTGTATAATACAATACTTGGGGGAGGGGCAAACTCTAAACTATTTCAAAATGTAAGAGAAAAAGCAAGTCTTGCCTACACGGCACGGTTCAAATTATTTAAGACAAATGAACAACATATTCATACGTTGTGGAATAGAAGTTCAAAATTATGAAAAAGCCTTAGATATAATAAAAAAACAAATAAAAGACATAGAAGATGGAAAATTTACAGATGAAGACTTACAAAATGCTAAACAAAATATAATAGCTACAATAAAATTCATACCAGATGAGCAAGATACAGGGATAACCTACTACTTCGGGCAAGAACTCTCAGGAAATTATGTGCCATTTGAAGAGTATGAAAACAAAGTAAAAGCTGTTACAAAAGAGCAAATCATAGAACTTTCAAGCAAAATAAATATAGATACGATATATTTTCTAACAAGTAGAAATTAGAAATTAGAGAAAGGAAAAAACTTATGCAAATTATAGAAAACTTAAAAGTAAAAGAAAGAGTCTTTATTGAAAAATTAGAAAATGGTTTAACTGTAATGATAATTCCTAAAAAAGACACAAGTAAAAAATATGTAATATTTGGAACCAATTTTGGCTCTATAGATAATCATTTTATTATGCCTAAAAATAATGAAGAAATAAAAATTCCAGATGGAGTAGCACATTTCTTAGAACATAAATTATTTGAACAGTCAAATGGAACCAACAGTTTAGATGTGTTATCAAGCTTAGGGGTAGAAGCAAATGCCTATACAACAAATGATCATACAGCATATCTATTTGAAGCAACAGATAACTTTTATGAAGCTCTAGATGAATTAATGAACTATGTACAAAATCCATATTTCACAGACCAAAACGTAGAAAAAGAAAAAGGAATAATAGGCCAAGAAATCAATATGTATGATGATGAACCAAGTTGGCAAGTATATATGAATGCGATGAAACTAATGTACCAACAAAATCCAATAAATATAGACATAGCAGGAAGTATAGAATCAATTAGTAAAATAAACAAAGAAATACTATACAATTCATACAATACATTTTATAATCTATCAAATATGTTACTAGTGGTATGTGGAGATTTTGTACCAGAAGACTTACTACAAGAAATAAAAAATAGAATAACAAAAAATGAAAATCGGAGGAGAAATAAAAAGAATATATCCTGAAGAGCAAGAAGAAATAGTAGAGCAAGAAAAAACAGTAACTATGGATGTAATAAATCCAATATTTGCAATAGGGTTCAAAGATAAAGTAGCAGGTAAAGAGAATCTAGTAAAAAAACACATAGCAATAGAAATAATACTATATATGTTACTTGGAAAAAGTTCAAAAACATATAAGAAGCTATATGAAAATGGAGATATAATGTCACAACCAGATTTGGACTATGAATTTGCTAAAAACTATGCACATATATTAATAACAGGAATGGCAAAAAATCCACAAAATGTAGTAAAAGAGTTAAAAGCTACTATTAAAGAATATAAGGAAAGTGGATTAAACGAGGAAATATTTAATAGGATAAAGAAAAAAATATATGGGGATTATGTAACAGAGTATAATGACGTATCTAATATTGCAAGAATGTTTTTAGCTGACTATTTCAAAGGCATAAATAGTTTTGATTATCTAGAAGAATATGATCAAGTAACAACAGAGTATGCAAATCAAATTTTAAAAGAAACATTTAGAGAAGATAATATGGTTGTTTCAATAGTAAAAGGAGAGTAAAAGAAAGAATAGGAGAAAAAATGAACATAGTAACATTTCCATTATTAAACTTGGAGCTAAATATAAACAAAACAGCATTTACGATATTTCGGTGTACCAGTATATTGGTATGCCGTTTTAATCGTGGCAAGCATAGGAATTGCATTACTATTATGCAAAATTCAAGATGGAAAATATGGAATAAAATTTGAAGACATATTAGATTTAAGTATAATATTAATACCAATATCATTTATATGTGCAAGGATATATTATGTGGTATTCAGTTTAGAAGCTTACAATAATATAATAGATATATTGAATATAAAAGATGGAGGACTTGCTATATATGGAGGAATAATAGGAGGAGTAGTAACAGCATATGTATTTTGTAAAAAAAGAAAAATAAACTTTTTAGACCTCCTAGATTACATAGTACCATTTCTAGCATTAGGACAGGGAATAGGAAGATGGGGAAACTTTATAAATGTAGAAGCCTATGGAATAGAGACTAATTTGCCTTGGAAAATGGGAATACAAGGTACAAATGGAATACAATATGTACATCCTACGTTTTTATATGAATCAATATGCAATCTAATAATATTCGTAATATTAAGTATAATATCTAAAAAAAGAAAATATACAGGACAAATAACATATTACTATATAGTAATGTATTCATTTATAAGGGCAATAATAGAAAACCTAAGAATCGACAGCCTAATGTTATATAATTTTAGAATTTCTGGAATTTTGTCAGGTATATTATTTGTAACATTTTGTATAATAATAGCAAAAAAGGAAAATAAATGCCTTAAAAACAAAAAATAAATTATTAAAAATCGCATAATGTCGCACGATTCCTAACAAAAATACTGTTTTTTTATTGACTATAATGTAAAAATATGGTATTTTTAAAATATACAAAAGAAAAAATGCTTAAAAAGGAGAGTGGGCATATGCTAAATGATGAAATATGTAAAAAAAGAGACCAACTAAACAAAAGCATAGAGCAAAACGAAGAATATAGCAAAATATATAGATTAAGTGTAGAATTAGATGAACTAATAGCAAAATATTATAATGAGCAACAAGCAGAGAAAACGAAAGATAAATTTAATAGTGAGAATTAAAAATAACAAATGGAAATTGGAAGTTATATTTTAATATAACTTTCGATTTCCATTTAATATTTATATCTAGTAGAATAACAAAATCTATTACATGAACATTACAATAATATGTCGTTTTTAATATTCAAACAAAAATAAAAGGCAATTATTGAAAAATGTTGAAAAATAAGGTATAATTATATTAAAATTGTAGAATAGGTGAAAATTTATGAAATTATTTAAGAAAAAAATAGCTGTAACAATAATATTAATAATTATGATAGTGTTATTTAGCACCACATGCTTTGCTGAAACAATACCATTATCTCGGAGCACCAAGCTTAACTCAAATGTCTGGACAAATAAATGGTGCATTATCAAGATATGGACATACAAACAAAACATATGATAAAGTAGGAAATTTTGTAGAGAAATGGGATGCAAACGACTTACATTACACGGCGACAATAACAATAGAACAAAGAAATGGAAGTTATTTACGGTAGTATAAATTTAACTTCAACAGATTCAACAGGAAAAGATAATCCAATGAACTTACCATTTCAAAATGACTCTCAGGATCCGATTAACAATCCAGATTTTTATAAACCAACTGACAAAACAGGAAGTAATAAACAATTTATAAATATAGCAAATGTAATAATAGGTACAATGAGAGCTGTTGGAACAGTAATATCAGTAGTTGCACTAATGGCAATAGGACTAAAGTTTATGATGGGTAGTGCCTCTGAAAAAGCTGCTTATAAAGAGACAATGATACCATATTTAATAGGAGCAGTAATGTTATTTACTATACCAAACATACTGGGAGTATTATATGATTTAGTAAAAGGAATAAATATGTAGAATTAGAATGGGGGATTATATAAATTATGCAAAGAAACAAATCTAAAATAGTAATTAGCATAATAGTAATACTTTTACTGTTATTAAATTTAAATATTGCTTATGCCGCTGGAATAGATGATGCAGATTGGATATTTGAAAAATTAAAAGAGAATGCACAGCAGTCTTCAGAAATTAGTGGAAAGACATATGCAGAAAGTTTACAGGTAATAAAAGATAACATAGTAGCTACAAAGCAATTAGAAATTTTAGCTGGTAGTGCACCAACTAAAGAATTAAGAGAAGAACTTAATAGACGTATTGATGCAGAAATAGCTAGATCTAATTCTGGAACAGAAGCACCAGAGGTACCTACTGGACTTACACAAGATCAAAAAAGGTCAATTGAGAATAATGTAAATAACTGGATAAATAGTAATAAAGGAGCATCTAACTATAAAGAATTGCTTCAACAGCAAATTAATTTAACTCCATCAGGCTATACAGAATTAGAACTAGAATATAGAAAAAGTTTATATCAAGCAGAATATGATAGTGAAGAGGAAAATGGGTGGAAATATGGTGGCTCAAAACAACATGGAGCTTTAGGAGAATCTACACCAAATGGATCTCATACAATAGATGAAGTACTAAATGAAGCACAAGGCTTTATAAATTCTGCAAAAGACAGTAATAGAGGTACAATTTCTGCAAGTAATCTACAAGCTGGTTCAAACACCTTATATAATATATTATTAGGTATAGGTGTATTCTTAGCAGTAGCAGTAGGCATGTATTTAGCTATTAAATTTATGTTATCAAGTGTGGACGATAAAGCAAAAGTAAAAGAGGCACTAGTACCATATATAGCTGGTTGTGTAGTAATATTTGGAGCATTTGTAATATGGAAATTAGCAATAACTCTACTTTCAGGAATAGCTTAATAATTACAAAAACTGATAAAATTTACATAAATTCGAATTTTTTTTAAAATAAGTATAGACAAACTGTTAAAAACCAGTTATAATATATATTATACAGGCATAGCTTGTATTAAAATACGTTTTTAATATTAACTCATAAAATGAGTAATTAAAATAAAAAAATCATAAATAAAATATAGGAGGAAAATTATGAGAAAAACAAGTAAATTAATAGTAGCATTATTAATAGTATTAACTATAGCTACAATCAGTGTAAGTTCATTTGCAACATCAGATGCAGGAAATGTATTAACTCAATTAACTGGAACACCAAGTGGTGCAATAGAAACAGGAAAAATAATCAACATAGGAAATTCAATTATAGCAGTTGTTAGAATAGTTGGTGTAGTAGTAGCAGTTGTAATTTTATTAATACTTGGTATCAAATATATGATGGGAAGTGCAGAAGAAAAAGCAGACTACAAAAAATCAATGATACCATACATAGTAGGTGCAGTATTAATATTCGCTTCAACAGCAATAGTTGGTGTAGTATATGATATGGCAAATGCTTTAAACAATAAGCAATAAATAATAGAATGGAATAATACAAAAACAAAAGATACTAGGGATATAAGAAATCCCTAGTTTTTTTATTAGAAAAATTCATTTTATATAAAAAATGAGCAAGGTATAGAAGAATTTAGTTCACGAATTTCTCATATATACAATTTTTTAAGTATTATATATATTGAAATATAAATAAAAAACATAGGGAAATCTTAGCTTAAGAAGATTTGCCCCAAAACTTAAAAAATACATAAAAATAATTATGAAAACCAAACTCCAAATCCATTGTTGCACCTATATTACAAACATATTAAAAATATAATATTTTAGTATAATATGTTACATTTTGTAATTTTATTTGGTATAATGGTAATAGCGAAATTTTAATATTTAACTAAAAGAAGAGTACAAAATTTGATTTTAGCAAATTTTGAAGGAGGAAACTATGGGGCCATATTATATACCAAGGAATGTAAAAGATGAAGGAAGAATATTATTTATCTTTACAGGTAAATCACTTATATATACAGCAGTTGGAGTAGGAATTGGAGTAATGTTTAATCTTATATTAAGTGCCTTTGGAGCAGGACTAATTGGAATGATGTTAATTGCTGTTTTTGCATTAATAGGATTTGCAATAGGAACCTTTAAAGTACCAAATATAGGAGCCTTTGCTTTTACAAAAAAAGTAGGTGGGGAACCAATAGATCAAGTCATATTAAGAGCGATAAAATTTAAGAAATCAAACAACAAGATATATGTTTATGATAAGGAGGAAACAAAAGATGAGTAGTGCTGAACAATTAACAAATATATTAATGATAGTACTTATGATTATGATATTTATATTAATGGTACTTGCAGTAGTATTATTATTAGTAAGATTTAAATCAAAGCAAAAAGAAGAAAATGGAAAAATTAAGGATACAAATAAACAAATATCTAGTGATGCAAAAAAAATAGCAAAAGAATATACAAAAGAATCAATATTCAAATTTATGGAGTTTGATAAAATAGAAGATAATATGATAATACAAAAAAAGGGAAACAGATACTTAATGGTAGTAGAATGCCAAGGAGTAAACTACGATCTTATGTCAGAAGCAGAAAAAGTATCAGTTGAAGAAGGATTTTTACAATTCTTAAATACTTTAAGACATCCAATACAAATATATGTACAAACAAGAACAGTAAACTTAAATAGTAGCTTAGAAGGCTATAAAAGAAGATTACAAGAAATAGAAATGGACTTAGAGAAAAAGAAAAGTGCATACCTTAAGAAATTGCAATCAGGGGGATATCCTAAAGAGGAATTAGAAAAAGAGTTCTATGAAGTAACAAAACAAACTAACCTTTATGAATATGGAAAAGACATAATAGCAAATACAGAAAGAATGAGTTTAAACAAGAATGTACTAAGCAAAAAATATTATATAATCATACCATATTATCCAGAAGATTTAGGAAATGGTGCCTTTGATAAAGAAGAAATAAAGAATTTAGCATTTTCAGAACTATATACAAAATCACAATCGATAATAAGAACACTTGCAGGATGTGAAGTAGCACGGAAAAATTATGACATCAGATGAATTAGTAGATTTACTATATGTGGCATACAATCGTGATGAAGCAGAAGTATTTGGAATAGATAAAGCTGTTCGTTCAGGGTATGAAGAATTATATACTACTGCTCCAGATGTATTAGATAAGAAAATGGAAATACTAGATCAAGAAATAGAAAAACAAGCTTTAGATTTAATAAATGAAAAAGTAATACAAGTAAGAACCAGAAAACAACAAGAAATAGAAAGAAAGCAAGCTAGATTTGGAGAATTAATTCGTGAAAGAGCAGAAGCAATACTAAGACAAAATGCAGCTTATTTAGGAAGAGATACTTCAAATGAAGCAATAGAGATGATTGAAGAAGAAGCAAGAGAAGAGAAGGAACAAAATATAGAAGAAAGTACAAAAACTACTACAAGGAAAAGACAAGCTAGAAGAGCAGTAAAAACCAAAGAAGAAGGAGGGGATACTAATGTGGGGGAAGAAACAAAACCTAAAACCAGAGGAAGAAAACCAAAAGTTAGTGCAGAATAATGAGCCAGAATATAATATATTAAAACAAAAAACTATAAAAGAATTAATTGCTCCATCAGGAATAGATGCCTCAAACATAGATCACCTAGAAATCGTATCAAATACAAAAAGATATGCAAGAAGCTTCTTTGTATCTGCATTACCTAGAATGGCAACATTTCCAGAACTATTTAGGGACTTATACTTGTTTGGAGATGTAAACACATCAATATATATAAACCCTGTACCAGAAGCAAAATCACAAAACGAATTAAACAGAGTAATAAACCAATTAGAAACAGAAAGAATTGTTGCAGCAGATAGAGGAAATATAAACAGACAAAGTACAGTAGGACAAAAAAGATATGAAGCAGAACAACTAAGAGATGAAATAGCAGCAGGCTTTAATAAATTATATGAAGCATCAATAGTATCAACATTATTTGCATATAGTTTAGAAGACTTAGATAAATTTACAAGTTTACTTGCAACAGAAATGTCTAAATCATTAGTAGGAATAAAAAGTGCATGGGGAATACAAGAAGATGCCTTTAAAAGTAATTTACCATTAATGGACAATAAAATAAAAAAAGTACATACCTTTGATAGACGTTCAATGGGAACAATTTTCCCATTTACAACTTCAGAAGTAGGACATTCTACAGGAGTTCCACTTGGATTTAACAAACAAACTGGAGTACCAATTTTATTTGATAACTTCCATCCATCACTTTCAAACTACAATATGGTAATATTCGCAAAATCTGGTGCTGGTAAATCTGTAACCATGAAAACCTTAATATCAAGATCAGCAGTATTAATGGGAATAGAAAGTTTAGCTTTAGATGCTGAAGGAGAGTATTCTATAGTTGCAGAATCCCTAGGAGGAATCAATGTTGTATTAGGTCCAAACTCAAAAACAATAATAAACTTATTTGATATAGAACCAGAAATAATAAAAGATGAAATAACAGGAAAAGAAAGAATAGTACTAAATGTAGAAAACAAAGTAGAAGACGTAACACAAGCATTACTTACAATGGCAAGAGGAAGTACAAGAAGTACAGAAGTAAACGAATTAACAAAACAAATAATAGCAGAAGCAGTAGCTGAAGAATATTCAGCATCACGGAATTACATCTGATCCTGCAAGTTTATATGAAGCGAGTACTTCAGGAATTAGAGGAGATATGCTAGCAAGAAGAAAGAAAATAATGCCTACAATAGGAAGCTGGTATAGAAGAATACAAAATAAAGCACAAGAAAATGATAATCAAGACTATAAATTCCATTATAGTTATTTATTAAAAGTAATGAAACAATACATTCGAGAATACGAAGGACAAATGGCATATTTTGATGGGCAATCAACCTTTGAGTTATTAGATGGAGCACCATTTATAAACTTAGATATATCACAGCTAGAAGAAAGATTTGCAAGACCACTTGCACAACAAATCTTACTTTCATGGATATGGGAAAAATATGTAAAGAAAAACTCAGAAGATAGAACAAAAGCAAGCAAAAAGAGGGTGTTAGTAGATGAGGCATGGATGTTACTTCCATACCCAGAGGCGGTAGATTTCTTAAATACAATGGCAAGACGTGCTAGAAAGAGAAATGTTTCTCTTGCTATCATATCACAAAGATTCCAAGATTTCTATGAAAAACCAGAAGCACAAGCGGTACTAACATCATCAGATACAAAATTATTCTTAGCGCAAGATAAATCTGAAATTGGATACTTAAAAGAAGTGTTCAAACTTTCAGAAGGAGAAGCAGGATTCTTAGTAACCTGTTTAAAAGGAGAGGGATTATTAAAAGTAGGTGGAGATACAGCAATTTTACAAATAACACCAACCTCAAAAGAATTTGAATTTGTTGAAACCAACTTAAACAACATAGTAAATGCAAAAAAGAGAAAAGCAATAAGTTAAAGAAGGAGTAACTATGAAATTTTTTACAAATAGGAGTATAACAAAAAAAGTACTAATTGTAATATTAACTGTAATGCTACTAACATTTTCAGTACCAAAACCTGTACATGCAGCGGGAGGAATATTGTTAGGTCCAATAACTGCACTTTGCACAACTTTAGTAGATAGTGTGCAACATATATTAGAAAGATTTATGTTAGGTGAATGGAATACCTTTATGAAGGATGTAGATGATAAAGATTCATATAATAGTAATCCTGGAGGAGCGGCTAATGTAAATTTGGATGCTGATGGAGTTAAGATAGGAGGAGCCTGGTGGGGAGATTTTACAGGAACAGAAATTCCAGTTATACAATATACACCAGAAGAAATATTTGCAAATAGAGTTCCAGCACTAGATGTAAACTTCATAAAGCCATCTGTAACAACTCCAAGAGGTGAAGAATGGGATAAAGAGCATAATATCGCAATGAAATTACAACCTGTAATAGCAAGCTGGTATGTAGCAATGAGAACACTTGCGCTTGTTGGATTACTATCTGTACTTGTTTATTTAGGAATAAGAATGTTATTAACAGGTGTTGCTGCTGATAAAGCAAAATACAAAAAAATGTTAATGGATTGGCTAGTAGCAATGTGCCTATTATTTGCACTTCATTATATAATGTCATTTGCGTTAACCATGAGTGAAGTAGTTACATCTATGATTGCAAATACAGCTACAGGAAGCATTACTGTAACCTTTGATGGAAATACCTTTACAGGAAATTTAATGAGCTATGTTAGATTTATGATACAAGCAGAAGATACAATGACAAGTTTAGGATTTTTCTTCTTATACATAATGCTTATGATTTATACAGTAAAATTCACCTGGGTTTATTTAAAAAGGGTAGTAAATATGGCATTTTTAACCTTAATTGCACCACTTGTAGCAGTAACATACCCAATAGATAAAGTATCAGATGGAAAAGCACAAGCCTTTAATTTATGGATAAAAGAATTTGCTTTTAACGCATTATTACAACCCTTACACTTGTTACTATATATAGTATTATTGGGTTCTGCAACAGAACTGGTAGCAATTAATCCACTATATGCAGTAATATGTTTAGGCTTTATAACAGCAGGTGAAAAACTATTCAAGAAGATGTTTGGATTTGATAAAGCAAGCGGAGGAACACTTGGTTCACTTGCAGCAGCAGCTGGAGTATCAACTTTAGCACATAGTGCCCTAATGAAATTAGGAAAAGGACCACATGGTGGAAAGGGAGGCCCTCCAGGAAAAGTTAGAACAAATGACCAAAGAGAAGGAAAAAATCCAGGAGCAAATAAAGGATATAACTCATTTGATAAAGAGGGTAATCAGGGAATAAATGAACTAGAAGATAATGGAAATCAAGAACAATTACCAAGCGGAAATGGTGAAGGACAAGTACCACCTCCAAGTGGAAATGGTGAAGGACAAAATCAACCACAGGGTGGAGATAATGATGCACCAGTTCCACCACCAGATGGAGATAATGAACAAATACAATTCGCTGGACAAGAAGAAATGGATACATTAGGAAGAGAAATAGATGAACTGGAAGAAAATGGTGATGCATGGAGTGATCCTGAACTAAGAGCTCAAATGGAGCAAAAACAGGCAAGGTATGCAGAGCTAGAAGCTGAGAAGAAAGCACAACAAAACCCGGCTCCACAAGGTAATGAAAATGTACAACAAGCAATGAGAAATCTCGGACCAGAACAACCAGAAACCTGGCAAGAAACCATGGATAGAATAAATAATGAATTAGCTCAAGAAAAAATAGACGCAGCTAAAAGACCAACTTGGAGAAGTATGAGAGAAGCTGATAAACAAGCAAAAGATCAAAGAAAAGAACAAAGATCTGAAGAATGGTCAAGAAAGAAAAGAGAACTAGGTATGGCAATCGGAACACAAGCAGGAAGAAAAGAAATAGGAAGAAAGCTAGGAGTAGGAGCATACAAAACAATAAGAGGAATAAAAACAGCAGCGCCAACAGCACTAAAAAATGGAGCACGTTTTGTAGCAAAAACAGGTACAAGAGCTGCTATAGGTGCAGCATTAGCGGCAACAGCAGGAGTAATAGGAGCAACTACAGGAGATGGAGAAACAGCATTAAAATGGGCAGCAGGTGGATTTGGTGTAGGAGCAGCAACTGGTGGAAACTTGTTTGAAGGAACAGTAGGAAAAGTTGTTAAGAATGATAGAACAGTTAGAGATTCTTATGGAGCAGGAAAATATGGAAGTGCTATTGATGCAAGAAATGCTAAAGCTGATAAACAATATTTAAGAAGCCAAGAACATGATGATGAATACGAAAAATACTTTAAAGAAGGTCAATATCGTATGACCAAAGAAGAGTTTACTAAAGCAACAAGAGAATATAGGGAAGTTGGAATTACTAATAAAAAAGATATAAGAAGAGCATTACACTTAGAAGCACAATATGCAAAAAATGGTGGAGATAAAAAAGAAATAAGAGGAAAAGTACAAAACATAGTTCAAACCTATGACGGAGTTAACAAAAAAGCTGTTTATGGAGAAAATAAAGAAGCAACAGAAGCAACATTAAAGAATATAGAAAGTCAATTATCAAATATGAAAGATGGAAAACAAAGAAGAGCAGTAGCAAACGAAATATTACAAGGCTACAGAGATTGGTATAATACTCCATAAATTTATACACTAGGAGGATAATAGAATGATTATAAAAAATAGTAACTTACGAAGAAACATATTCGAAAATAGATACAAGATACTAGCTATTATAGTCGCTATTATCCTTGTTCTATGTTTAATAAGAGTATTAAATGAATTTGCAAAAGGGTTAAATGAAAAACAAAATGTGAATACAATAAATCCTAACAGTAGCTATAAACCACAAGAAACTACAATTTTAGGAAGCAATGTTAAAGAAGAAATACAAGAACAGAACACAAAAGTTATGGATGAATTTATAAAATATTGTAATTCAAAGGAAATAGAAAAAGCTTACAATCTATTAACAGAGGAATGTAAAATAGAAAAGTTTTCAAATAGTATTGAAAACTTTAAAAAAGAATATGTAGAAAAAATCTTTACTACTACTAAAACTTATAATATACAAGCATGGATAAACGCAGGAAATCCTACTTATAAGTTAAGAATATTAAATGATGTGCTTTCAACAGGAAGTACAGGAGAAGTAGTAGAGGACTATGTAACAATAGTAAAAGAAAATGGTATATACAAAATAAATTTAAATAGTTTTATCGGTAAAAAAGCTATAAATAAACAAACAAAACAAGGGGATATTACATTAACCTTATTAAGTAAAGAAACCAATATGGACTATGAAATATACAATATAAAGGTAGAAAATAGTACTAAAAATACAATATTGTTAGATACAAAAACAAAGCAAAAATCAGTATATGCAACAGGTTCAAATAAAGCTACATATACAGCATTTATTCATGAGATTGAAGATACTTTCCTAACAATAAAACCAAACATACATAAGACAATAAGTATGAAAATAAACAAAATATATAGTCCAAATATAGGAGTAAATAAAATAACCTTTACAGATGTAATAATGAATTTAGAAGAGTATAACAATACACAAAATAAAAAAGATTATACTAGAACAACAATTGAAATGAATGTATAGGGCGTAGTACTACAAATTTTGAAGGAGGTGAGAATATGGAAGATCAAGAAAACCAAGAGGGTCAAGAACAAAGTGTAGGAGAGCAATTAGCAGAACAAGGAAAGCAAATGGCAGGACAAGCAATAAACGACACAGTAAAAAAAGGTATAAAAGAAGGTATAAAAGCAGGTGGAAAAGCTGCTGGAGGATTTATAAAAAAAGCTCTAATATCGGCAGCACCATATCTTATTCCTATACTTATAGGGATAATAGCAATGATTTTGATGTTTGTTATTATTGATAGAGTAATAGAAATGAGTAGAACAGTTCTAAGTTCAATATCTACTTTTGTAATAGCAGGAGATAATGGACCAATAGCACCTAGTCCTAAAGAGATGATAGATTTAATTAATAAACAATTAGAAGAAGCACATATAGATAAAAAAGAATTGTATTTAGGAAATAGTTTTCAAGCAGATTTGTATTTATATAAATATATGACAGCATCACTTGGAACACAGTTGCCATACATAAAAGATAGTACTGCAAAAACGGTAAGAGATATAGCGATAAATACTTTAATTCCAGGAGCATCAGCATTAGATTTTATTAAGGATACATTTGGAGAAGAAGTACAAGGAATTGTAAAAATAAAAAGACAAACAGGAGATAGTACAAGAGAATTAACATATAAAAAATATGAGGACCTTTTAAAGTTAATTGAAGAAAATGACGAATCAGCACTAAAATACTTTTCTCTAGATGAAGAATGGATGCTATGTGTAGCAAAATCTAGTAAGACTACAACTAAAAACCCAGATGGTACAATTAAAACAGAAACTACTCTAATAGAAGGAAAAATGCCATATCAAACAATAATATCTCCATATACTGTTCCATTTGAATTCTTTGTTACCTTACAACAACTAAGCCAAAATGCAGAATATGTATCGGCAGTAGCAGATTTAGTTCAAGGGGGAGAAATTGAACTTACCATATTCGACACTACACAAGTAGTTACTACAGAGTATACCTATAGATATAAAGTTAGAAAAAAATGGATTGAAGAAAAAGAAGTAGAAAGAACAAGGGAAGAGTCAAAAACAGAAACAAAAGAATGTTATCAAGATACTAGACAAGAAGTAGTGGCTTACTTAAATAATGCTAAAAGAGGAGCTGAAAGATCTTATAATGAATTTATAACAAAGACAGCAGATAAATGGTATGGAAGAGTTACTGTTGAAAGAAAAGAAATAATCCCTTATAAAGAAATAGTAGAAGAGCAAAAAGATGAGACAAGTGAAGAAAAGGTAGAAACTACAATCATAAAAGAAGAAGTAAATTCAATAACAGCTGCTGTTACAAAGGCTGATGTATGGGTAATTAAACAGAATGCAAATTATAAAAAAGGTGAAACTACAGAATATCCATTGGGGAAAGATGGTATAACAAATGAAATAGCTCCAGAAGCTACTGATAAAGAGATAGCTGAAATTTCTGAAGGTGAATGGCAAGTTGGAAGAAGTCAAACTACTAAACGAACAGAACAAAAAGAAGAAGTGCAACTAGAAACTAGTAATGTAGAAATAGATGAAAGCAGATTTTTAGGATTATGGAAAAGTAGTTGGCTTGGTGAGTATGTACCAGGAGCTTCATATGCACCAGATGGATTTTTGGTAAAATATAAGATACCTAATAGAATATATAAATATGAATCACCAGTTGGAAATATATTGTCAAGTGAAGATTTACTATATAACCAACTAGAAAAATCAGAAAATACACAAGTGCATGCTCAATTAATGAGATATTTAATAAACTATTATAAAGACCCAACGACAGCTGTAAAACCAGATTTAAGTATATTTACTACAAGTGAATTTAAAGAAATAAGCTGGACAAAATTTGGAACAGGGTATTGGTGGCCATTACAAGATATTACACAAACAAGGATAACTTCAAATTTTGGATATAGAGGAGATATTGGAGTAGAAGGAGCATCTAAAAATCACAAAGGAATTGATATTGGAGTTCCAGTAGGTTCAGAAATTATTGCTTCGGCAGATGGAACAGTAGAAGTTGCAGGATATAATCCTTCTTCAGGAAATTGGATTAGAATAAGTCATTCTAATGGTATAAAAACAGTATATATGCATAATTCTACTTTATTAGTAACAGTGGGACAAACTGTAAAACAAGGAGATGTAATTGCATTATCTGGAAATACTGGTGTTAGTAGTGGACCACACTTACATTTTGGAGTACAACTTAATGGAGAATATGTTAATCCACTAGATTATGTTAGCACAGAAAATCCAAGGCCAGCAAATGTTGCACCAAATGTACCAGCAAATGTAGAAGCATGGACATCATATATAGTACAAGCATTTGAAGAATTGGGATATGAATGTACTGATGAAAAGATAAATGCAATCTTAAGACAAATTAAAACAGAATCTCAGGGAGATCAATTTATTATACAAGGAATTAAAGACTCAAATTCGGGAAAACCTATAAAAATTGGTAATGGAATATGCCCTTGGTGCGAATCTCCATCAGGAGGAAGTTGCGGAAATACTAATATAGGACATGGATTACTACAATTTATTCCAACTACATTTTATAGTAATATGATATCTGGACATACAAACATATTTAATGGATATGACCAAATTATTACGTGTATTACAATGCTAGAAAAAAGATCTGGTCCATACACAGATTATATTGGAAAGGGTACTGGTTGGGGATAAAAGGAGGAAAAAATGAAGGATAATAAAATCTTAAAAATTATGCTTATAATAGTATTAATTATTATATTATTAATATTAGCAATCTTATATATAAACTCTAAAACCCAAAAACAAACTATAGTAAAAGCACCAGAAAAACAAAAGGAAATTGTAATAGTAAAAAATCGAAATGACTTTTTTACAGTAGCAAACTGTGTTGATAAGTATATAACTTATTTGACAACAAAAGAAAAAGAAATACTATATAATTATTTAGACGAAGAATACAAAAAAGAAAATAATATCACAATGAATAATATATATTCGTATGTAAAGACATTTGATGATTATTACAAATTTAAAGCAAAGGAAATGTATGTGTGTGAATTATCGAGCACAATATCACAATACTATGTATATGGCACTTTAACTATAGAATCAACTGGTGATGATGAAGAAGAGATGCCATTTTATATATCAATAAAATTAGACAAAGCAAATAACACATTCTCGGTAATACCAAACTTAATGAGACCAAACTCATTATTAGAGAAATAAAAAAAGTATACGAGGAGGAAAAAATGAATATAAAACTATTAAAGAAATGTATTATTATATTAATTATAGTAATTGTCCTCATACTTACTATACTATTAGTGCTAATAAATATAGAAAAAAACAAAAAGCCAGATAGTATTTTTAAACAATCAGATGAAACATATTATGAAGAAATACAATATAAGAAATACAATGAAGTAACATATGCATATATAAATGACCAACAAATATGTAATATTTATTTAATGGATTATAAAAGTAATATGATTAATAATAAAGAAGAGGCATATAAAAAATTAGATAAAGAATATAGAGAAAAACGTTTTGGAAGCTTAGAAAATTTTAAAAATTATATAGATAAAAACGAAGAAAAAATATATGGAATAAAATTAGCAAAATATGAAGTAAAGTCAGATAAAAATGGTAATAGATATATATGTATAGACCAATACGGAAATTATTATATTTTTAATGAAACAGCAATAATGCAATATAGTGTAATATTAGATACATTCACAATAGATTTACCAGAATATATTGAAAAATATAATAAATCGAAGGTAAGTCAAAAAGTAGCATTTTGTATAGATAAATTTATAAAAAATATAAATATAGAAAATTATACTTTAGCGTATAGTATGTTATCACAAGGTTTTAAAAACAATTATTTTAAAAACCAAGCAAGTTTCGAAAATTATGTGAAACGAAATTTCTTAGGGAAAGACCAAATAGAATTCAAAGAAATTCGGTAATGAAGCAGAAGTATATATATACAAAGTAACATTAACTTCATCACAAAATAATGAAAATAGAATTGAGAAAAGTTTCAATGTAAAGTTAGGGGTTGGAACACAATTTGAAATTTCATTTAATATGCAATAATACTGTCTAAATTGGGTAGCAAAATATGTTACCCAATTTTAGAATTTAATATTAGGAGAAAGTTATGGATAAAACTATAGAAAAATTAAGAAGATTTAAAGCTATTCAAGAAAGTAATGTAAAAAAGGGTGAAATCATAATAGATATAAGTTATTATGGAAAAATTACATTATCAGTAAATAATACTGATATTTTAGATGAAAGACAACAAGATTTATATTTAGTAAAAAAAGAAATAAACGGAAAAACACAAATTGAATTTAAAACAGATAAAGGAGTAATTGCAACTATTACGAATGAAGGACAAATTCAAATAAGTCAAGATTTTAAAGAATTAATAAATGAAAATGAATTTTTATTACAACTTAAAAACATAATGCCGTTATCATTAGAAAAATTAGAAAAACTAGAAAAAATACAAGATGATAAAGTGAAAAAAGATAAATCAGGTAATAAAGAACCAGTATTACAAACAGAAGAACAAACAGAAGAAGAAAAGGATATGCCTAAAAAGTATATAGAAAACCCTAAAGATGCAAAAATAGATTTAAGTAGAAAAATAACAACAACAAAAACTTTTTATGATTTATTACCAGAAGCTAAGGAAAAAGGAGCAGTAGAGGTAGTAGTAAGAAGAAAAGGTAATTTGACATTTGAGTTTATTGGAATAAATAGTGCAGGTGAAGAAGTTCCATTTAAAACTTTAGAACAAACAGAAGGTACAAATCCTAATAAAGATATAGTGAAAATAAATGCAGATGGTTCAAGTGTAAAAAAAGACCAAGTAAGTACAATGTTTAAAATAAAAAATGGAGAAAACGAGGGAAATCAAAATGAAGGCTTTACCATTAAATTAGGTGAATATGGAATATCAGAAGTAAGTTACTATAGAAGGTCAAGTGAGCTAAATGAATATTCAACCATACCAGTAAATCTAGAAAATACAAATCAAAAAAGAACGAATTTGGATGTAAGAGAATATATGGAAAAAACCAAAAATACAACCACAAATGACAATATAGAAAGAGCAGAAGAAAGAATAAATAGTGATGAAGCTCATGAAACAGAACTAGAAAATATAGATGATGATCCTTATAATGATGTAGAAGATTCTTACGAAATACAGATAAAAAAAGCAGCTGCAAGATGTAAAATTAGTGTAGAAGAATTTAAAAAAGAATTAAATAAACAAGATGGAAACACATTAGAAGAAAAAATAGAAAAGGCAGAAGATACAATAAATGAACAATTTAGAAGAAGAGGAAGATAAAATATATTTAAAATAATAAGGAAGTACTAAATGAAAGAAAAAACGAGAGAAGTTAATATAGAACTTTTTAGAATTATAGCAATGTTTATGGTTGTTGTTACACATAGTATACAACATTCATATTTATTAGAAAGCACACAAATATCTAATATAAATTTTATACTTGTTGACTTTATAAAAATTTTAACAGGAATATGCAATGCATGTTTTATTATAATTAGTGGATATTATATGGTAAATTCCAAATTCAAATTCCAGAAAATTCTTAGCTTATGGGGAAGAACAATTTTTTATAGTGTTATATTATATGTAATATATAACATAATGATTAGAAATCAACCTTATATATATGAAAGTTTTTTCCCGATTACTTTAGGACACTATTGGTTTATTACAGCATATATAGCTTTATATTTTATAGCACCACTTTTAAATTATTTTGTAAAAAAATTAACGAAAAATCAATTTAAGTACTTAATTATAGTAATGACTATACTATATGGAATAATAGGCCCATTTTTTAATCCATCATATATATTTGAAGGGGGATTTGCAAATATAGTATATATCTATTTAATAGGTGCATATATAAGATTACATATAACAATAAAAAAAGAAAAACAATATTATTTATTAAAATATATAATTATTATTTTAGCAATAACAAATTTGAGCATTATACTTTCAATGTACTGTGCAAAAATAGATAATAGTGATCCAATGTTTAAAATTGCTTATACATTTAAAGATGGATTGCATAAAGTATCTAATATATTTTTAATATTAGCGACAATAAATCTATTCTTTAAATTTAAAACAACAACTATAAACAGTAAAATAATAAGTAAGCTAATTACATTTGTATCGCCTTCAGTATTTTCGATTTATATTATTCATGAAAATATCTGTAATAGAAATTATATATGGAATTCAATAATCAAGCTTACTAAATATATTAGCTCAAATACATTAATAGTACATATTATAGTAGCATCAATTTATGTATTTTTAATAAGTTTAAGTATTGATTTGATAAGAAGAGGAATTTATAATTTAATAAAACAAATTCCTTACGTAAAAGCACTAATAAACAAACTAAATAATAAAATAAATGTATTAAATGAGAAAATACAGGAAAAATTTCAACAAAATGAAGTAGCAATAGAAAAAGAACAGCTAGTATCTAAATCATAAAAAGTTACTGTAAAATACACATAAAAATCACTTTTTTAAATACAATTAAAAAGGTGATTTTTTTATGAAAAAAATAATATCTATAATAGTTATTTTTATATTAATATTTAACATTAATATAGTAGCATTTGCAGACGACTTAGATGAAGAAGATATAAATAATGAAGAACTAAAAGAAGAACTTTTAAATGTATCCACAAGTGTGGAAAACTTACCTAAAACAAATTCAAGGGCTGTATTAATATTTGATAGGACATCAAAAAGAGTAATGTATGAAAAAAATGGATATGTAAAAAAAGCAATGGCGTCAACTACTAAAATAATGACAGCAATAATAGTTTTAGAAAATGCTAAATTAACAGATACAGTAGAGATTTCTAAAAAAGCAGGAGGAACAGGAGGATCAAGACTGGGATTAAAAGCAAATGACAAAATAACAGTAAATGATTTGTTATATGGGTTAATGCTACGTTCACGGAAATGATACAGCAGTAGCACTAGCAGAGTATATAGGAGAAAGTGTAGATGGTTTTGCTGACCTAATGAATAAAAAAGCAGAAGAATTAGGACTAAAGAATACACATTTTGTAACACCACATGGATTAGACCAAGATGAACATTATACAACAGCATATGAATTGGCATTAATAACAAATTATGCCTTAAATAATAAAAAATTTGCACAGATTGTAAATACAAAACAAGCCACAATATATATAAATGGATATAGTAAAGAAATAGCAAATACAAATGAATTATTAGGTAACTTAAATGGAGTAGACGGAGTAAAAACAGGATTTACAAATAATGCAGGAAGATGTCTTGTAACCTCTACTACAAGAAACGGACACCAAATAATATGTGTGGTATTAGGGGCAGATACAAAAAAGATAAGAACAACAGATAGTGTAAAATTAATAGAATATGCATTTTCAAATTATGAATATATAAATATAAAAGAAAAAATAGAAAATAAATTTGAAGAGTGGAAAAAAGCACAATTAAAAAATATAGAAATATTAAAAGGGATTGATAAAACTCCACAACTAAAATTAGATAATTTACAATTTGACGAAGTTCCAATAAATAAAAGTAAAATAAAAGATATAAAAGTAGAAATAATATGTAAAAGCACTTTACAAGCACCATTACAAGAAAATGATGTTGTTGGAGAAATTAGAATAATGCAAAAAGAAGAAACAATAACTACAGTTAATATATTATTAAAAGAAAAAGTAGAAAAGAAAAAGGTGATTGATTATATAAATCAATTCATAACAAATTATTCCATTTATTTAGAGCAAGCAATACAAGTAAAATAATTATAATATTTCAATATGATTTGGACTACTTGTTCAGTGGTATTTACAAAAAGCAAAAGATGTGTAATAATATTACATAGAAACAAAAAACAGGAGTGATAAAAGTATGAGAATTTTAAAAGAATTTAAAGTACCAAATTTCAAATTTCCTAAATTAAAAATGGAAGGGATATCTGAAATAGATGAAGTAAATATCGAAGAACGGTAAAGAAAAAAATAAAAATATAAAATATGAAACAAAAAAATTTAAGACTATAAAAGAAATATTTGAAAAATCAACTAAAGAATTTGAAAAAGAAATATTTATGTTAGAGAAATTTGATCATAAACAGCCATTTACAGAGATTACATACAAGCAATTTGGAGAAGATGTAATAGGACTTGGAACAGGATTAAACAAAATTTTAGGGTTAAAAGATAAAAGAGTAATAATAATAGGAGAAAATACATATCACTGGTATGTATCTTATATGGCAATGCTTTGTGGAACAGGAATAGCAGTACCAGTAGATAAAGAACTTCCAGCAAATGAGATAGAAAATGTAGTAAAAAGATCAAAAGCTAGTGCAATTATCTATTCAAAAAAGAAAGAAGAAGTAATAAAAAAAATAAAAGACAATTTGCCAAATGTAGAATACTTTATTGAAATGAATTCAGATAATACAATTGAAGGAAGAGATGTAGGGGCAAACTATATAATAGATCAAGGAAAAAGAATAGTAGAATCTGGTGATACAAGCTATATGGAAATTAGTATTGATCCAGAGGAATTTAAGGTCCTAATATTTACATCAGGAACAACATCTAGTGCAAAAGGAGTTATGATAAATAATAAAAACCTTGCGCAGAATGTAAATGTTGTTGCAGCATATGTATATTTAGATCATAATGATAGATTATTTTCAGTATTACCATTACATCATACATATGAATCAAGTATAGGATTTTTATTACCAATGTCAGTTGGTGCTTCAATTGCAGTATGTGAAGGCTTAAAACACATTGTACCAAACCTAAAAGAGACAAAACCAACTGCTATGCTTGCAGTTCCATTATTAATAGAAAACTTATATAAGAAAATAAACGAAAACATAGTAAAAAGTAAAAAAGACAAGCTAGTAAAATCAATGATACACGTAACTAATGCCCTAAAAGGTGTAAACATAGATATAAAAAGAAAAGTATTCAAAGAAATATATGAAAACTTGGGAGGAAACATAAGAATAATAGTTTCAGCAGCAGCGCCAATAGATGCAAAAGTTGGAAAATGGGTACAAGATATAGGAATATCTTTCTTACAAGGATATGGTCTAACAGAAACAGCACCAATAGCAGCATTAACACCAGAATTCGATCCAAGAGTTGGATCTGCACGGAAAAGCTGTAACATGTGCAGAGCTTAAAATAGATAATCCAAATGAAAAAGGTGAAGGAGAAGTATTAATAAAAAGTGATACATTAATGATTGGATACTATGAAGATGAAAAAGCAACAAATGAAGCTATAGAAGTAATAGATGGAGATAGATGGTTCCATGCAGGAGATATAGGATATTTAGATGAAGATGGATTTTTATATATAACAGGAAGAAGTAAAAACGTAATAGTAACACAAAATGGAAAAAATATTTACCCAGAAGAAATAGAATTAATGCTAGGAAACATAGAAGAAATAAAGGAATGCATGGTATATGGAAAAGAACAAGAGGATTCTAAAGAATTACTAATATCAGTAAAAGTAATACCAAACCTAGAGAAAATAGAAGAAAAATATGGTAAAGATTTAAAAGAAGAAGAAATTCATAAAATCATTTGGGAAGAGATTAAAAAAGTAAATAAAAAACTAACCTCATATAAAGCAATAAAAAATTTAGAAATTAAAAAGGACGAGTTTGAAAAAACAACAACAATGAAAATAAAAAGATTTGCAGAAATTGCAAAAGATAAGAAATAAAAAGAAAAGACTTACATAGAAAATATGTAAGTCTTTTTTTATTGTTTTGGAGGCGTTGGGCGGATTCGGACCGCCGAATCAGAGTTTTGCAGACTCGTGCCTTACCACTTGGCTACAACGCCATATAATTTATTATATGATAATACTATAAAAATAGTACTTAAATAAAAAATAAAAGTCTTAATATTACAAAAATTTGGAGGCGACACCCGGATTTGAAC
>JAAVZA010000045.1 GCA_022791395.1 Clostridia bacterium | reverse complement strand
TATTGCTACAAAAATAGATTCAAATATTAGAGAATTAGAAGGAGTTCTTAATAAAATGATTGCAAAAGCATCTTTAACACATACTCCTTTAACAATGGAAATGGCTGAAAAAGCAATAAATGATATAATTTCGCAAAAAGAAAAAATAGTTTCACCAGATTATATACAAGAGGTTGTTGCTAAATATTTTAATCTAAATCCAAAAGATTTAAAAAGTTCAAAACGCTCAAATGATTTAGCATATCCAAGACAAATTGCAATGTATTTATGCCGTGATATTGCTCAAATGCAACTTGCAAGAATAGGAGATAGTTTTGGAAAAAGAGATCACACAACAGTAATGCATGCTTGTAGAAAAATAGAAAATGAAATTAAAGAAAATGGAAATACAAAACTAATTGTGGATAGTGTGAAAAACTTAATTTTAAATTCAAATTAATTAATATATAAACAATTCTTATACTTTTTTAAAATTTATGTTTGCAAAAACTTCCGTTTGAAAAAAAGATTAGACTTCTTCTTACGGAAAGCTTACCTTGATTATCCACACTGGATTGTTAAAACCTTGTAAATAACCTGTTGAAAACTTAATTGTCCACATATTAAATTTTTCATTGTGGATACTTGCTCAAATTATCAACAGTATGATACACATTAATTTTGTTAGGGATTTGTAAGGATTTTGGTGTTTTCCACAAAATCCACAATACCTAATACTATTACTACTAAAAATATTTATTTATATATAAAGGAGTGTTCAAAATGAAATTTGTATGTGAAAAGGATAAAATTCTTAAAGCGCTTAATTCCGTAATTAAAGCGGTAGCATCAAAAACAACCATGCCAATACTAGAAGGTATATTAATTCAAACTAATGATAATGAAATAAAATTTACTACTTATGATTTAGAAATAGGTATAGAATATGTTATGGAAGCAGAAGTTATAGAGCAAGGAAGTACAGTAGTTAATGCTATAATGTTTAGTGAAATTATTAGAAAATTACCAGATACTGAAATAAATATTACATTAAATGATAGTAATTTATTAGTAATAGAATGTGAAGGTTCATTATATAAACTTGCTACAATGAATCCAGAAGAATTTCCTGAATTACCTAAAATTAATATAGAAAATTCAATTACTATAGAACAAAACACTTTAAAAAGCATGATTAGAAAAACTATTTTTGCAGTAAGTATAGAAGAAAATAGACCTATTTTTACAGGATGTTTATTTCAAACAATAGGGAATAAATTAAATGTTGTAGCTGTAGATGGATTTAGACTTGCATGGAATAGTACTACATTATCTAATAATAAAAATGATTTTAGTGCTGTCATTCCAGGAAAAACATTAAATGAAGTAAATAAAATAATATTAGATTCATTTGATAATATAACAATAGGTGTTTCAAAGAATCAAGCTTTATTTGAGATGGATAATTGTAAAATAGTAACAAGATTATTAGATGGAGAATTTTTAAATTATTCAAATGTAATTCCAGAAAATTGGGAAACAAGAATTAGAATTAATAAAAATAGCTTGCAAGATTGTTTTGAAAGAATTAGTTTAATATCAGCATCATCTACAGAAAAAGAAAAAAAATATCCTGTTAAAGTATTAATAGATATTGGAAAAGTAACAATTTCTTGTACTAATCAAACAGGAGATGCAAAAGAAGAATTATATGTGTCAACAGAAGGAAAAAATTTAGAAGCAGGATTTAATCCAAAATATTTCTTAGATGCCCTTAAAGTTATAGAAGATGAAGAAGTTTACGTTAATTTTGGATCAAATATTTCACCATGTATTATAAAACCAATTGAAGAAGGGGATTATACATATATGATCTTACCAATAAGATTAAAAGATTAGTTTGGAGTAAATAATGTATATAAAAACTATAAAATTAAATAATTTTAGAAATTATACTAATCAAAAAATAGATTTGCAAAAAGGAATAAATTTATTTGTTGGAGATAATGCACAAGGAAAAACAAATATATTAGAATCAGTATTTCTATGTGCTATTGGAAAATCATTTAGAGCTAAAAAGGAAAAAGAATTAATTAAAATTGGAGAAGAAAGTTCAAAAATAGAAATTGAATTTGAAAAAAGTGATAGAGAAGGCAGAATAAAAATAGAACTTGATGATAAAAAAAACGTATTTGTAAATGACATTAAACAGAATAAATTAAGTGATATTTTAGGAAATATAAATATAGTAATGTTTAGTCCAGATGATATTGAAATACTTAAAAGTGGACCAGCAAAAAGAAGAAGATTTTTAAATATTTTAATAAGTCAATTAAGACCTAAATATGTTTATTGTTTAAATATGTATTTAAAGACATTAGAACAAAGAAATAATTATTTAAGACAAATAAAACTAGAAAATAAACCTAAAGAAATGCTAGAAATTTGGGATGAAAAATTAGCTGAATATGCAAATTATGTTTATGAATATAGGAATGAATTTATAGAAAAAATCAAAGAAAAAATAACTAAAATTCATAATGATATAACAGATAATAAAGAAGAAATAAAAATTAAATATATAACAGATTGTATAAACAAAGAAAAGTATATTCAAGCATTAAAGGCTTCTTGGGAGCAAGATATACAAAAAGGTTATACTGGGAAAGGTATTCATAGAGATGACTTATACATATTTATTAATGGAAAACAAGTAAATATATATGGATCTCAGGGTCAAAATAGAACTGTAATTCTTTCACTTAAACTTGCTGAACTTGAAATTGTTTATGAAGAAATAGGGGAATATCCAGTTTTATTATTAGATGATTTTATGTCTGAACTAGATGGAAAAAGAAGAGAAAATCTTTTAAAAAGTATAAGTAATACACAAATATTAATAACTTGTACAGATGAATTCACAATTCCTGAAAAAAAGTGCAAAACATATTTCATAAATAATGGAAAATGTGAATAAAGGAGGATAAAAATGTATCTTCATATAGGAAAAGATATTGTTTTAAAAAATAGAGACATACTGTTTATACTAGATTATAATTCTTTAAAAGAAAATAATATATTCAATAGATTTATAGAGAAAATAGATAAAAAAAATATTTTTGATATAAGCGAAAATAAGCCTAAGTCAATTGTTATTACTAAAGAAAATGGTATTATAAAGGGGTATATCTCAAATATATCTTCTAATACTTTAGGAAAAAGAAGTTTTATTTAATAAAAAATTTAAACTTGATTTTTTATAAATTAAAGTTATAATATAAATAGGCATTCTAGATAGGAGGAAATTAAATGGAAAAATATGAACATAAATATGGCGCAGATCAAATTCAAGTATTAGAAGGATTAGAAGCCGTAAGAAAGAGACCAGGTATGTATATAGGAAGTGTTTCTGCAAGAGGATTACATCATTTAGTATATGAAATTGTAGATAACGCAGTAGATGAAGCACTTGCTGGATATTGTAAAAATATTCATGTAACAATAGAACCAGGTAATATTATAAGTGTACAAGATGATGGTAGAGGAATACCAGTTGACATACATCCAAAAACAAAAATATCTGCAGCAGAAACTGTTTATACTGTATTACATGCTGGTGGAAAATTTGGTGGAGATAGTGGATATAAAGTATCAGGAGGTCTTCATGGGGTTGGTTCATCAGTAGTTAATGCACTATCAGAATGGGTAGAAGTGACAATTGAAAGAGATGGCGGAATTTTTGAAATGGCTTTTGAAAGAGGAAAAACTGTTAAAAGTTTAACAAGAGTAGGAGATTCTAAAAAAACAGGAACAAAAGTTAGATTTTTAGCAGATAATACTATATTTGAAACTCTAGAATACGAATATGAAATATTGGAAAATAGATTTAGAGAAATGGCATTTTTAACAAAAGGACTAAGAATAGTAGTTGAAGATACAAGAGGAGAAGAAGTTAAAAAAGCAGATTTTTGTTATGAAGGTGGATTAATTTCATTTGTTGAATATTTAAATAAAAATAAAGAAAAATTACATCCATCACCAATCTATATAGAAAAACAAGGCGAAGTTCCTGTTGAAATATCAATTCAATATACATCAGCTTATAATGAAAACATATACACATTTGTTAATAATATTAATACAGTTGAAGGTGGAACACATTTAGAGGGATTTAAAAGAGCTTTAACAAAAGTATTTAATGATTATGCAAGATCACACAACATTTTAAAAGAAAAAGATTCAAATTTACAAGGGGAAGATATAAGAGAAGGTTTAACAGCAGTAGTTTCAGTAAAAGTAAAAGAACCACAATTTGAAGGGCAAACAAAAACAAAATTAGGAAATAGTGAAGTAACCGGTGTTGTTCAAAGTATGGTAAATGAAGCATTATCAAACTTCTTAGAAGAAAATCCAACAGTTGCAAAAGCTATTTTAGAAAAATGTGTTAGTGCTTCACGTGCTAGAGAAGCTGCGAGAAAAGCGAGAGAACTTGTTAGAAGAAAATCAGCATTAGAAACCTCTACTCTTCCAGGAAAATTAGCAGATTGTAGTAGTAAAGTTGCTGAAGAATGTGAAGTATATATAGTAGAGGGAGATTCTGCTGGAGGAAGTGCAAAACAAGGTAGAGATAGAAGATTCCAAGCAATATTACCACTATGGGGAAAAATGCTTAACGTAGAAAAAGCAAGAGCAGATAAAATTTATGGAAATGATAAATTAAATCCTGTTATAGTAGCAGTAGGTGCAGGAATTGGAGCAGAATTTGATATTACAAAAATAAGATATGGAAAAGTAATAATAATGGCTGATGCCGATGTTGATGGTGCACATATTAGAACATTATTATTAACCTTCTTCTTTAGATATATGAGACCATTAATAGAAAATGGTAACGTATATCTTGCACAACCACCATTATATAAATTATCTAAAAAAGGATTAAAAGAAGATATATATTGTTATTCAGATGAAGAAAGAGACGAAAAATTAGAAGAAATAGGAAGAGAAGGAGTAAATATACAACGTTATAAAGGTTTAGGTGAAATGGATCCAGAACAACTTTGGGAAACAACAATGAATCCTGAAACAAGAATACTTGTTAAAGTGACTATGGAAGATGCAATAAAAGCAGATGAAATTTTTACAATATTAATGGGTGATGAAATAGCACCACGTAGAGAGTTCATAGAAGCTAATGCAAAATATGTAAAAAATTTGGACATATAATTGTTATAAATACTTATATCTTTTTATGATATAGAAAAAATATTTAATAGCGTAATACTGTATAATATACAGCATTACGCTATTAATCGTATAAAGCTAATATTAATTTACAGCTAAGACTAATATGCATAATTACTCACCTAATATATATTGCTATATAAATAAGCAATTCACCATACATAAGAATCAGTTGCTCGACCATAAATACACCCTAAGTAACTATATTCATCCACAAGGGACTAATAACAACCACTTATAAAAATATTCGTCATTTTATAAATAAAATAAAAAATATTAGCAAAAATATAAATATAATCTTAACTCAAAATTATTACCCATAATATAACCATATATTAAAACAAATAAAAATTAATGTAATTAATATAAGTAAATATAGCCTGCATACAAATAATAACTTCTTATCGCCGACATATAAAAACCTGAAGAATAAAGCCTTTATATATCTTTGCTCGAATAATAAAAAGCTCTAAAATAAAACCTCGTATTACTCTTCGTTCAACTAATATTAACCTTATGAGATTATTATGAGCAAAATTTAAAATTATATACGAAAAAATTATTAGCAAATTTTGTAATTTAAATATTAGTTATTGTCGAATTAGGTCGAACGATTTTTATTGACAAAAGTTTAAAAAGGTTTTATTATTAAATAGTAATTTAAATCAAATAAAATCAAAAAGGAGAAACCATGAAAGAACAAAATATTAGTTCAGTACAAGAATGGTTGCCTATCATTAAAATTCTAGAAAGAGGAATTATAAAATTAAAAGATAATTCTTATATCAAAATAATCAAAATTATTCCAATCAATTACAATTTAAAATCAGAATTAGAAAAAAAGGCAATACTAAATTCTTATAAAATTTTTTTAAAAACTTGCAACTTTGATATACAAATATTAATTCAAAGTAATAAAGAAGATTTATCAAAACATATTTCCAATATAAAAAAACAAGTAGAAAATGAAAAAAATGAAAATATCATCAATTTATCAAAAAATTATATTGAATTCATTCAAAAAACAAATAAAGAAAGAAAATCATCTTCTAAAAATTTTTATATCATAATAAAAAATCCAGGTAAAAATAAAAAAGAAAATAATATAGATGGCGAAATAATTATACAAGATTTAAATGAAAAATATTTTAAAGTAAAAGAATGTTTATCTAGATGTGGCAATATTGCACAAGAATATTATACAAAAGAAGAAACAATGAAGGTATTATTATCATTTTTTAATTCAAGAAATTATATAAGTACTAATTAAATTATTTACATATATAAGATTAAAAAAATTACGATAGGAGGAATTAGAATAGAAATATCAATAATAAAAAATAAAAACTCAAATAAACAAACAAAAGAAAAATTAGAATTCATAGAAGGAACAATAAAAGATATAGATTTAATTTCACCATCATATATAAATTTACAAAATCCCAAAATGATAGAAATAGATGAAGTATATTATAGTTCATTATTAATAATAAATTATTATAGAGAACAAACAGATTTATTATTAAAAAATTTAATAGATACAAATATAAATATGAATATATCTATATTTTATGAAAAAAAGGATTCATATAAAATAATTAAAGAATTAACATATCATATTGGAAATGTAGGAGTAGATTTACAAACAAAAAATCAAAATAGTCAAGATATAGATATAGCAGCTTTTACATATAATGATGCAAAATATATAAGAAAACAAATGCAAGTAAACAATCAAGAGTTATATTTTTTATATATTTATTTGAATGTATTTTCACAAGACAAAAAAGAATTAGAATATATTTTAAATAAAATAGAAGGAATAGTTCAAAGTAAAGGAATGCAGACAAGAAGAGCATATTTTAGAGAAGAACAAAGTTTAATATCATGTCTACCACTTATGAAAAACCATGAAGATATAAAAGAAGTTAGCAAAAGAAATGTATTAACAGATGGAATTATTTCAACATATCCATTTATATCATCTTCAATATTTGATGAATGTGGAATATATATAGGAACAAATATGTACAATAATAGTTTAGTATTTATCGATAGATATGATACTTTAAAATATAAAAATGCAAATTTAAGTATATTTGGAACAAGTGGAGCAGGAAAATCATTTTATACAAAACTTCTAATATTAAGAAATATATTATTAGGCATAGAACAATATGTAATAGATCCAGATAGAGAATATACAAATATTTGTGAAAAATTAGGTGGAACGATGCTAAAAATTGGACCAACATCAAATACATATATAAATATATTAGATATAAGGCAAGAAAGTATAGAAGAAAATGAAAAAGGATATTTAGCAACAAAAATAGGAAAGTTAATAGGATTTTTCAATTTAATTTTTGGAGAATTAGATGAAGAAGAAAAAGCAATATTAGAAGATAAATTAATAGAATGTTATGCCCAAAAAGGAATAACATTTGACGATCAAAGTTTATATAAAGAAGAAAATGAAAATATCACAATAACAAAGATATTTAAAACAAGTAAAGATATGCCAATCTTAGAAGATTTATATAATATTTTAGAGAAAGATCCAAAAACAATCAGTTTCAAAATAAAATTAATACCATTTATAAAAGGATCATTAAAATTTTTTAATCAATATACAAATGTTGAATTAAATAATAAATTAATAGTAGCAGATATATATGAATTAGGAGAAGATAATTTACAATATGGAATGTATATATTTACAGAATTATTTTGGGACAAGATTAAAATAAATAGACAAATAAGAAAAGCAATTTATTTAGATGAAATATGGAGACTAATAGGAGTGACTTCAAATAAAAATGTAGCAAGCTTTATTTATAAAATATTTAAAACAATACGTAAATATGGTGGAAGTGCAGTTGCAATTACCCAAGACATATCAGATTTATTTAGTTTAGAAAATGGAATATATGGAAAAAGTATATTAAATAATTCAAGTATAAAAACATTTTTCTCATTAGAAGAAGAAAATATAAAAATATTAGCCGAATATTCAAATTTATCAGAAAAAGAAAAAGTAGAAATTAAATCATTAAAAAGAGGAGAATGTTTAATGTTTGCAGGGGACAATCATATATTAACCAAGATAGAAGCAAATGATTTCGAAAAAGAAATAATAGGATAATAAATTATATATTAAAGGAAGGTATAAAAATAATATGAAAAAAGTAATTACCGCGTTATTAAATAAAACAGTAAATGAAAAATTAAAAGAATATGAAGAAATAAATGTAGTAATGAATGATATTCAATATAAAGAAGGAATTATAGAAGCATTAGAAATAAATCCAGAAATAGAATATATAATTTTAAGTGAATTATTACCAGGAGAAATTTTAATAAAAGATTTAATAGAAAAAATAAAACAAATAAAGAAAGAGATCAAAATAATAATTATTTTAGAAAAAGAGAATAAAAAATTAGAAAATTATTTATTATCAAAAGAAAATATAAAAATATTTTATAATAACGAAATAAAAATAAAAGAAATTGCAGAATTAATTATTAATATAAATAAAAATGAAAAATTAGAATTAGAAATAAAAAAATTAAAAGAAATAATCATTAATAAAAAAGATGATTTAATAAATAATGAAGAAAAAAATATTATAAACACAGAAAATGAAATATTAATTACAGAAGAAGAAAAAAGAAAAATAGAAGAAGAAATAGAAAATGAATTAAATAATAGTAAAATAAAAAATAAAATATTAAATAATAAATTTATAAAGAAAGTGATCAGTAAAATAAAAAAACAAACAATAAATAATAATTGTAAAATAATTATTATTACAGGAATATGCGGAGTAGGCAAAAGTTTTTTTACAGTAAATATATCAAAACATATAGCAGAGCAGAAAAGAAATATTTTAATAATAGATTTTGATTTTATAAATAACAGCATAAAAACATTATTTGGAATAAAAAGTAAAACAAAAGAAAAATATATAGAAAAAAATAACATAGAAGATTTAATCATAAAAATTAATTCAAAAATAGATTTAATTTCAAATATAAATTTAATATTTAATGAAAATAATAGTGAAGACTTTAAAATATTAAAATTAATTAAAGATTTAAAAATGAAATATGATTTTATAATTATAGATATAAATGACAATGAACAAATTTTAAATCTAATAAAAGAAGAAACCCATAAAATAATCTTTATAACAGAACCAAATATTTTGCAAATAAAAAAATCCCAAAATATTTTAAATAAATATATTAATGAATTATATGTGGAAAAAGAAAGCATATATCTTTTATTTAACAAAGTAAAAAATGATTCTATAAGTTTCAACATATTAAAAAGTGTATTTAAAAATTATAATATAATAGGTAAAATTAATTTTATTAATAATTATAACACTATTATAAATCAAAATATGAAAAGTATTTTTTTTGAAGATAAAATAAAAAATCAATATAAAAATATTGCGAAAAAAATATCACAAAATAATAAAATAGATAAATATTATTTAAATAAAATAATTAACAATTAAAGTTAAATAAAATAAGGAAGGAATAATAGAAATGGAATTAGAAATAGAGAATAAAGAAAATTATAATCAAATAATTCAAAAAAGTATTGAAAAAGAAAATTCAAATAATATTAATAACGAATTAAATAATAATTTAGATTACAACTTTTCAAAAGAAAAACAAAACAATTTTTTAGAAACAACATTAGGTAGAACTATAAATACAGCATTAAATATTGGAATAAGATATTTATTACCTAATATTATAGAAGATCAAGTAATAGAAATAAAAGATACAATAATAAAAGATGGCTTTAAAGATGGACTAAATAAAACAATTGAATCTGCAATGGATTTAGGAAAAAGTGCAATGGGATTAGTAACAGGTAAATTTGATAATGTATCACAAATGCAAACAGCAATAGAAAAAGGAGGATTAATAGATACAATATCTGATTGTATTGATTTTGGATTAAAAGTAGGAAAACATACAGGTATAATACCAAAAGAAGTGGAAGGAATAATAAAAAACGGAAAAAATATACTAATGAGTAATATAGAAAGTAATATTGAAAGTACATTAACAACACAATTAAAAGGAATAGAAAAAGTAAATAAATATATAGACAATTGGAATACATATTATAAAGAACAAAACTTTAGTAAAATGGAACTTGAATATGATAAAATAAGAGAAAAATTAAAAGATTTAGTTCCAATAGAAGAAACATTAAAAAAAGCTCATCAAGTAGAAAATTTGCATAAATTAATTAGAAGTAAGGGAAGAGATTTTAATCTTTCAGAAGAAGAAATAGAACTTGCAAAAAAATTAAGCTAAAGCATTAAAAAACTTAGATTTTTCTAAGTTTTTTTGCCATTTTTTATTGCAATTTTTTTTGCGTTAAAGTATAATTACACTAGGTTAAAAATATACGAAAAAGAGGGATTTTAATGGATAAACCAGGAGAAAAAATTATTGAAAGAGATATTCAAAATGAAATGAAAACTTCTTACATTGATTATGCAATGAGTGTTATTGTACAACGTGCATTACCAGATGTTAGAGATGGTTTAAAGCCAGTACACAGAAGGATACTATATGCAATGCATGAAGATGGAATTACATCGGACAAACCATACAGAAAATGTGCAAATACTGTAGGTTCTGTTCTTGGAAGATATCATCCACATGGAGACTCATCAGTATATGATGCAATGGTAAGAATGGCACAAGACTTTTCTATGAGATATATGTTAATTGATGGACATGGAAATTTTGGTTCAATAGATGGTGATGGTGCAGCAGCAATGAGGTATACAGAGGCAAGAATGGCAAAAATATCCAACTATATGTTACAAGATATAGAAAAAAACACAGTAAATTTTATGCCAAACTATGATGATAGATTACAAGAGCCAACAGTATTGCCTTCAAAAATACCAACTCTACTAGTAAATGGTTCATCAGGTATTGCTGTAGGTATGGCAACAAACATACCACCACATAACCTAACAGAAGTAGTTAATGGAATTATAAAAGTAATAGATGAAGATAATGTAACAGATGAAGAATTAATGCAAGTTATAAAGGGACCGGATTTTCCAACAGAAGGTGTTATTTTAGGAAGAGAAGGAATAAAAGAAGCATATACAACAGGAAGAGGAAAAATAACAGTAAGAGCAGAAGCAGAAATAGAAGAAATGAGTGGAAATAAACAAAGAATAATTGTTACATCATTACCATATCAAGTAAATAAAGCAAAATTAATTGAAAATATTTCTCATTTAGTAAGAGATAAAAGAATAGAGGGAATTTCAGAGTTAAGAGACGAATCAGATAGAAATGACCGTGTAAGAATAGTTATAGAATTAAAAAGAGATGCAAATGCACAAGTAGTATTAAATCAATTATATAAGAATACACAGATGCAAGATACTTTTGGAATAATAATGTTAGCACTTGTAAATGGAGAACCAAAAATTTTAACACTAAGACAATGTATAGACCACTATTTAGATCATAGAAAAGAAGTTGTACTTCGTAGAACAAAATTTGAACTAGATAAAGCAGAAGCAAGAGCTCATATATTAGAAGGATTAAAAATAGCATTAGACAATATAGATGAAGTAATAAACATTATCCGTGCATCATATGATGATCCAAAAGAAAGATTAATGGAAAGATTTGGATTATCAGATATTCAAGCACAAGCAATATTAGATATGAGATTAAAAACATTATCAGGATTACAACGTGAAAAAATTGAAGAAGAATATAAACAATTAATGGAATTAATTGAACACCTAAGAGCAATTCTAAATAGCGAAAGATTAGTTTTTGACATTATCAAAGAAGAGTTATTAGAAATAAAAGATAAATTTGGAGATGAGAGAAAAACTAAAATAGTAGCAGCCGAAGGGGAAATAGACTTAGAAGATTTAATTAAAGAAGAGCAATGCGTTGTAGCCCTAACACATTTTGGATATATTAAGAGAATGCCAATAGAT
>JAAVZA010000044.1 GCA_022791395.1 Clostridia bacterium | reverse complement strand
CAGGTAACGAGAATCGGACTCGTGACTAAACCTTGGCAAGGTCTCGTTTTACCACTAAACTATACCTGCAACTACTTTCTTATACAGTAGTAATATAATAACAGAAAAACGCATATAAGTCAAGATAGAATGAATAAAAATGTTATAAAAACCATGAATCGCTACGCACATAAAGATTTTATATTATATTTTACATAATTTGTTGAAAATATTTCAAAAATGTTATATAATTGTAATATACGGCTATTTTTTTATTAAAACCCAGAATTTGAGCCTCCGTAGGCCGATTTTTGCCATAAAAAATATTGCCCAAAAATTGGAAAAAACTACTATTGACTTTGCAAAATAAGGAAAGTAGAATATAAATAGTAATATTATATTTATAAGGAAGGTAAAAACATGAAAATGAAAAAAGTTATTGGTATGTTAATCTTAAGTATAACTTTAATAATGCTAACAGTAACAATAGGTATAAATTCATATGCAGCAGAATCAAGTTATTATTTAGGAATTACAAATGTAAGATTAGCTAAAGATGGAAAAGATGGGGCAGCTTATGGTATAGGTGGATTAAAGACAGATGGAAACCCTGTTAAAAAGGTATGGAAGATAGTATCATATCCTACTCGGAACAAGTACAAATCCAAATTATTCAAATGCTTTTTACTGTATAAAAGCTGAACATGGATTTGTAAATGAAGCAAATATAAATATATCAAGCACACATCCATTATATAATACAAAACTTAATATGAAGACACAGCAAAGAGAGGTAATGGAAAAACTAAATGCAATAAATTCAGCTAAAGGAGATTCTATATTAACACAAGAAACCTATAATAAAATGATGTGGATTATAGATAATATGTATTTGCCATCATCAGCAACTGCAGTTCAAGATAAAGAAGTATTATTATCAAAAGCAGGTATAATAGGACCAAATGGATATGAGGATGGAAACTTATTAACTGATGATGATATAGAAGTTGTACAACAATTAGCTGTATGGTATCTTACAAATCCAAATGATACAAATTATCATGTTAATGATGAAAATGGGAAACCAATGTTAAAAACCTTATATTTTAATGATTGGAGTGGAGAAGACAGTAATTATGCAAGTTTTGCAGATTTATATGATAATTCTCTAGCAGACACTGAACTTGGTATTACACGTCAATACCAAGCTGAAGATTTGTATAAATACCTTATAGAGAACGCTAATCCAAATTATATACCAAATGGTTCAGTTACATCACCAATAACATTAAATAAATCAAATTTTAAAGCAGTACAAGTTGGAGAAGAATATATTATAGGTCCATTAAATATTAGTATTGATACTTCAAGAAATTACAATATTCAAGAACTAGTATTTAAAGATCAAACGGGAAATACAATAAACTTAACAGGAGAAAATAAATTATTAAATGCTAATAAACAAGTAGTTGATAGTGGAAATATATTAGATGTAGTAGGACAAGATTTTTATATATCATTACCAATAACCACTAAAGTTACAAAAGTAGGTTTTAGTATAAAAGCAACTTATAATATAACTGAAAGCACATATTATACAACAGATCCAAAAACATACATAAATGAGCAACCAGTTGTACTTGTAGAAAAAGAAACAAAAAATTATGGCGACAATGCAGAAATTGATTTACCAGCACCAAGATATTTAGATTTAGCCTTAAGAAAATCAATAACAAAAATAGGAGGAGTAGCGCCAGAAATTTCAAGATTACCAATAGTAGATGCTACTAACTTAGAAAACAAAACAGCCCAGACAGCAACCTACAATCATCCAAAGAATGCTCTAATAGCAGATACAAATAGTCTTATAGAATATACTCTAACAGTATATAATGAAGGTGATAAGGATGGATATGCAGCAGAGATAAAAGATTATTTACCAGCAGGGATAGAATTTGTAGAATTAGTAGATGCACAAGGTAAATATACAGCAAGTGCTGTAAAAAATGAAGATGGAACAACTACTGTAACAATAACAAATACAGGAAAAACAGTGTTAAATAAATACACAAGTGGAGTACCAGCAAATGAAGCAGTAATAGTAAGATGTAAAGTAACAGCTGTAGCAACAACAACACCTCAAAAATTAGTAAACATAGCAGAAATAACAAAATATTTTGATAGTGAAAGTAACATAGAAAAACAAAAAGATAGAGATTCATACGTAGAAAACTTTCCAAATGATAAGAAAAACAACTCTTATAATGGAAATGGACAAATTGGAAACTATGTACCAGGACAGGAAGATGATGATGATTTTGAGCCAATAATACTACCAGGAAAATACTTAGATTTAGCCTTAAGAAAATCAATAACAAAAATGGGAGGAGTAGCACCAGAAGTTTCAAGATTACCAGTTGTAGATGCTACTAACTTAGAAAATAAAACAGCCCAAACAGCAATATATAACCATCCAAAGAATGAATTACAAGTTGAAACAGATCAAATTATAGAATATACCTTAACAGTATATAATGAAGGCGAAAAAAATGGATATGCAGCAGAGATAAAAGATTATTTACCAGCAGGAATAGAATTTGTAGAATTAGTAGATGCACAAGGTAAATATTCAGCAAGTGCTGTAAAAAATGAAGATGGAACAACTACTGTAACAATAACAAATGTAGGAAAAACAGTGTTAAATAAATACACAAATGGAATACCTGAAAATGAAGCAGTAACAATAAGATGTAAAATAACAGCTAAAACAACAACTGAAAATCAAAGATTAGTAAACATAGCAGAGATAACAAAATACTTCGATAGCGAATTAAATGAAGAAATAGCACAAGATAGAGATTCATACGTAGAAAACTTCCCAAATGATAAGAAAAACAATTCTTATAATGGAAATGGACAAATTGGAAATTATGTACCAGGACAGGAAGATGATGATGATTTTGAACCAGTAATATTACCAGGAAAATATTTTGATTTAGCTTTAAGAAAATTTGTTACAAAAATAAATGGTGAAGAGCTTGCTACTTCTAGAGTTCCAGTAGTAGATTTAACAAAGTTAATTTCAGGTGAAAGTACTACTGCAACCTATAATCATCCAAAAGCACCAATATCAGTAAAAATAGGAGATATAGTTACATATACAATACGTGTATATAACGAAGGTCAATTTGATGGATATGGGGCTGAAATTACAGATCATTTACCAGAAATGTTAGAATTTTTACCAGAAGATGAAGAAAACATACAAAATGGTTGGGTATATGATGAAAACGATTTAAGTTTAAGAACAATAAAAACAAATCATTTATCAAAAGATATTGATGAAGACAATGTAATAAAAGCCTTTGATGGAAAAACACTTGATTATAAAGATATAACAGTAAAATGTAAAGTAAAAGCTACTGCAGTATCAGGAGACAAAATAACAAATATAGCTGATATAACAGATTTTACAGATAAAGATGGAAACCCTATAATAGATAGAGATTCTGAAAAAGATAATGTAAAATTACCAACAGATGAAGAATTACCTAACTACAAAGATGATGAAATATCAAAAGGAGATAAATATATACCAGGACAACAAGATGATGACGATTTTGAAAAATTAAAAGTACAAATATTTGATTTAGCTTTAAGAAAGTTCATCACAGCAGTAGATAATAAAAGTATAACTTCAAGAATACCAGTAGCTACAATGGGTGAAGATGGAAATATTAAATATAACCATACAAAAGAACCAGTAGAAGTACAAAATGGAAACATAGTAACATACACATTAAGAATCTTTAATGAAGGCGATATATCAGGTTATGCAAGTGAAATTACAGATGATTTACCAGAAGGGTTATTATTCCTACCAGATAATGATTTAAATAAAATTTACCGTTGGAAAATGATAGATAAAGATGGAAATGAAACTCTAGATGTAACAAAAGCAGTAAAAGTAACCACAGATTATCTATCTAAAGAACAAGAAAAAGAAGCTGGTTCAAATTTAATAAAAGCCTTTGATAAAGAAGCAGGAATTATAGATGGAAATCCAGACTATAAAGATGTAAAAATTTCATTTAAAGTAATAGAACCAAGTACATCAATTAGAATATTAACAAATATAGCACAAATTTCAGATGATCAAGATGAAAATGGAAACCCAATAGAAGACGTAGACTCTACTCCAGGAAATGATGATATGGAAGAAGACGACATTGATGTAGAACATGTAAAATTAGTATACTTTGATTTAGCATTAAGAAAATTTATAACAAAAGTAGATAATTTAGATATAAACAATAGATATCCTGTTCTTTCTATGGGTGAAGATGGAAATATCAAATACACACATACAAAAGAGCCAGTAGAAGTAGAAAATGGAAATATAGTAACATATACAATTAGAGTATATAATGAAGGAAGAATGGCAGGATATGCAGCTGAAGTAACAGATAATTTACCAGAAGGATTAGAGTACTTACCAGAAAATGAACTAAACAAAACTTATCGTTGGAAAATGATAGATGAAGATGGAAATGAAACTCTAGAGGTAACGAAAGCAGTAAAAATAACCACAGATTATCTATCTAAGGAACAAGAAAAAGAAGAGGGAGAAAACCTAATAAAAGCCTTTAATAGTGAATTAGGAATTACTGATAATAACCCAGACTATAGAGATGTAAAAATAGCATTTAAAGTAACAGAACCAAATACATCAGATAGAATCTTAATAAATACAGCAGAGATTTCAGAAGACTCAGATAAAGAGGGGGAGCCAGTAGAAGATATAGATTCAACACCAGACAATAATAAAGATGGAGAAGACGACATTGATATAGAAAAGGTAAAAGTAAAATACTTCGATTTAGCACTTAAAAAATGGGTAACACAAAGTATTGTAATAGAAAATGGAAAACAAACTGTAACAAATACAGGACATACAGGAGATGAAAATCCAGAACCAGTAGTTAAAGTAGATTTAAAAGATAAAAAGATAGACAAGGTTACAGTAAAATTCAGATATAAAATAAGAGTTACAAATGAAGGACAAATAGAAGGATATGCAAAAGAAATAAAAGATCATATACCAACGGGTCTAAAATTTGTAAAAGAAGATAACCCAGATTGGACAGAAGTAAAAGAGGGAGTAGTAGCAACTAAAAAATTAGAAAATACTCTATTAAGACCAGGAGAAAGTGCAACAGTTGAAATTTTATTAACATGGATAAATGGTGCAGACAACTTAGGAAAGAAAGTAAATATAGCAGAAATTAGTAAAGACCATAACGATAGTAATACACCAGATATAGATTCAACACCAGATAATGAAAAACCTGGAGAAGATGATATAGATGATGCACCAGTAATTCTATCAGTAAAAACAGGAGATGAACAAGTTTATATAGGATTAACTACAGTAGTGTTAGTAACACTTGCAGGTGGAGTATACTTAATTAAAAAATATGTATTATAATTGATATAATATAATTTAGGAACAGGCGTTAAGTCTGTTCCTTTTAATATATAATTCTAAATTATTTCTATAAAAACTTACAAAATTAACATTTACAAAGAAAATATCATATGATAAAATAACAAAAGTAGAATATAAATATATTCTACTTTTAACGTATACCAAATATGAAGTGGTGATATTATGAAAAAATTTACAAAAATGGAAGGGCTAGGGAATGACTATATCTATATGGACTGCACTAAAAGTGGAGAACCAGATAATATAGCTTCACTAGCTCAATTTGTTAGCGATAGGCACTTTGGAATTGGAGGGGATGGGTTAATTCTAATTTGCAAAAGTGATATAGCAGACTTTAAAATGAGGATGTTTAATGCTGATGGAACAGAAGCTGAGATGTGTGGGAATGGTATTAGATGTGTTGGAAAATTTGTACATGATAAAGGACTAACAGGTAAAAACAATCTAAAAATTGAGACACTAGCAGGAATAAAAGTGCTTAATTTAAACATAGTTAGTGGGAAAGTAGAAACAGTAGAGGTAGATATGGGAGAGCCGATTTTAGAGCCAGAAAATATTCCTGTTATATCAAAAGAAAATCCAGTAAAAGATTTAGAAATAACAGTACTAGATAAAACTTTTAAATTTACTTGTGTATCTATGGGAAATCCACATGCAATTACTAAAGTAGAAAATGTAGAAGAATTTGATGTAGAAAAATATGGTAGTATACTAGAAATAGATAAGCATTTCCCTGAAAAAGCTAACATAGAATTTATAGAAATACTAGATAAAAAACAAGTAAAAATGAGAGTATGGGAAAGAGGGACAGGAGAAACTTTGGCCTGTGGAACAGGAGCCTGTGCAGTGGCTGTAAGTTGTATACTTAATGGCTACACAGATAATGAAGTAACTGTAAAACTATTAGGAGGAGAACTAAAAATATTATGGAATAAAGAAGATAATCATGTATATATGACTGGTCCTGCAAGAATTGTTTTTGAAGGAGAAATAGATATATAACTTTTCTAACTGTAAAGTAAATTTTATTATTTTACAGGAATTAATTATAAAGAATAAATAAAAAGAAAAGAGGAAAAATTATGATAACAATTAATGAAAATTATTTAAAATTACAAGACAGCTACCTATTTTCTACAATAGCAAAAAAAGTAGCAGAATTTAGTAAAAACCATCCAGATAAAAAGATAATAAAACTAGGAATAGGAGATGTAACGAGACCTATAATTCCAGCTGTTTGCGATGCAATGCATAAAGCAACAGATGAAATGAGTGATATAAAAACCTTTAGAGGATATGGACCAGAGCAAGGTTATGACTTTTTAAGAGAAAAAATAGTAGAATTTGATTATAAAAAAAGAGGAATAAATATTAGTATAGATGAAATATTTGTATCAGATGGCGCAAAATGTGATACAGGAAACATTGGAGAAATATTTGGAACAGATAATGTAATAGCAATAACAGATCCTGTATATCCAGTATACTTAGACACAAACATAATGGCTGGAAGAACGGGAACGTATGATAAAGAAAAAGACCAATATGAAGGTGTAGTATACATACCAGCAACTTGTGAAAATGGTTTTGTACCAGAGTTGCCAACGAAAAAAGTAGATATGATATATCTATGCTTCCCAAATAATCCAACAGGTACAGTACTAACAAAAGCTGAGCTTACAAAATGGGTAGAATATGCAAAAGAGAATAAATCAATAATACTATTTGATTCGGCCTATGAAGCCTTTATTAGTGAGAAAGACGTACCACATAGCATATATGAAATTGAAGGAGCAAAAGAAGTAGCAATAGAGTTTAGAAGCTTCTCAAAAACAGCTGGATTTACAGGAGTGAGATGTGCATATACAGTAGTTCCAAAAGAATTAAAAGCATATACAGAAAGAGGAGAAGAGGTATCCTTAAATAGACTATGGAATAGACGTCAATGTACAAAATTTAATGGAGTTCCATATATAACTCAAAGAGCAGCAGAAGCAGTATATACAGAACTTGGTCAAGAACAAATAAAAGAAAATATAAATTACTATTTAGAAAATGCAAAAATTATTTTAGAAGGATTAAAAGAAGCAGGATATGAAGTATTTGGTGGAAAAAATGCACCATACATATGGTTAAAAGTGCCAAAGGGATACACTTCATGGGAATTTTTCGATTACTTACTAGAAAAAGCAAATGTAGTAGGAACACCAGGAGTAGGCTTTGGACCGAGTGGAGAAGGATACTTTAGACTAACTGCATTTGGCTCAAGAGAAAACACAATTGAAGCAATAGAAAGAATAAAAAACATATAATATTTATACAATTTATTTGACATATAATAAAGTAAATGCTATAATTAAATTAGCTTAAGAGTTGGCATAGCCTGTCAAATTAAGCAACACTAGATATGTGTGTGATGACGCATATCTGTTTTTTATATTAAAAACAGAGCAGGTGATGAACTGCTCTGAACTGAAAATCAGTTTTTGTCTGTGTTGTTTTTATATGTATTCAATTCTTCTTCCAATTCTTCAATTTTCTGAAGGAGAATCCATATTAAAGCATAGCCTGTCATTTTACAACACCTCCCTTCATTTTAAGGGATTTTGTCTCAAAGGACTTGATTATTATACAATAACTTTCAAATAAAAACAATAAATTTTAAAACAAATTTCACAAAAACTTCACATTAGAAATATTGACAAATAGCACTGTATCACATATTATAATAAGATACAGTGCTTTATTATAATACTCTCTGTGAGCGTATTATAAACTAAGAAATAAAGAAAGAGGAATAGATAAATGTTTAAAATATTAAAAAATTTAAAAAAAACTTGGGCATCAGTTGTAGCAATAGTAATACTACTATGTCTTCAAGCATGGGCGGATTTAGAATTACCAAGTTATACATCAAAAATAGTAAATACAGGAATACAAGCACGGAGGAATAGAAAGTGCTACACCTGTTGTAATTAGTAAATCACAAATGGATATTATACTAATGTTTACAAATGAAGATGAAAAAATATTAGATTGTTATGAACTAAATAATGAAAACATATCGAAATCAGCAAATAAAAAATTACATAAATACTTTGGTAAAAATTATACTAAAGAAAAAAATACAATATATGTTTTAAAAGATTTAGAAAAAGAAAAAGCAAATGAATTAGAACAAATAATTTCAAAACCTTTTTTAGTTGCATATAGTATTACAAACGAAGAAATGGCAGAGCAATTAAAAACATCTATGTTACAACAAATACCAGAACCACAAAAACAAATAATAGAAAATATGCAAGTAGAAGAAATTTTAAAATTAATGCCTGAAGAACAATTAAAATACATACAAGAACAAATATCAACTTCTATAGATGAAAAATTAGGAACAATGATTTCGCAAGCTGCAGTAACAGCTGTAAAAGAAGAATATAAAAATATAGGAATAAACACAGACAGTATACAAAATGAATACATACTTTATGCAGGAATACAAATGCTTGGAATAGCAGCAATAAGTATGCTATCGGCAGTATGTATTATGCTATTATCATCAAGAGTAGCAGCAAACTTAGGGAGAACCTTAAGAGAAAAGGTATTCAAAAAAGTATTAAACTTTAGTACAGAAGAATTCACAAATTTTTCAACAGCGTCACTAATAACACGTAGTACAAACGATATTCAACAAATACAAATGTTAATAAGTATGTTATTTAGAGTAGTAGTATATGCACCAATAATGGGTATAGGAGGATTCATAAGAGTACTTGCAAATTCGAACACAAGTATGGCTTGGATAATAGGACTTGCTGTACTATGCGTTATAGGAATAATACTTGTCCTATTTATAGTTGCAATGCCAAAATTTAAAAAATTACAAGAGTTAATAGATAAATTAAACTTAGTATCACGTGAAATATTAACAGGATTACCTGTAATTAGAGCATTCCATACTGAAACAAGAGAAGAAGACAGATTTGATGTGGCAAATACAAACTTAATGAAAACAAATATATTTGTAAATAGAGCAATGAGTATAATGATGCCAGGATTAATGTTCGTTATGAACTCAGTTATGTTATTAATAATATGGGTTGGAGGTCATAATGTAGATGCAGGAATAATGCAAGTAGGAGATATAATGGCATTTATCCAATATACAATGCAAATAATAATGAGCTTCTTAATGATTTCAATGATATCAATTATGCTACCAAGAGCTAGTATATCAGCAAAACGTATTAATGAAGTGTTAGAAACAGAACCAAGAATAAAAGATATAGAAAATCCAAAGAAATTTGATAATAAAAAGAAAGGACTAGTAGAATTTAAAAATGTATCCTTTAGATATCCAGATGCAGATCAAGAACTATTAACAGATATAACATTTAAAGCAGAGCCTGGAAAAACAACTGCAATAATAGGAAGTACAGGATCACGGAAAATCTACAATAGTAAACCTTATTCCACGTTTTTATGATGTAACAGGTGGAGAATTATTAATAGATGGTGTAAATATAAAAGAAGCCTCTCGGGAAGGAATTAAGAGAAAAAATAGGATTTGTACCACAAAAAGGAGTATTATTTTCAGGAACAATAGAATCAAACATAAAATATTCAAATCCTGAAATGAGTGACGAATTAATGCAGAAAGCAGCAAGTATAGCACAAGCAACAGAATTTATAGAAGCAAAAGAGAATAAATATAAAAGTGAGATAGCTCAGGGGCGGATCTAACGTATCAGGAGGACAAAAACAACGTTTATCAATAGCAAGAGCAATTGCAAAAGACCCAGAAATATTCGTGTTTGACGATTCTTTTTCAGCATTAGATTTAAAAACAGATTTAAAATTAAGAACAGAACTTTCAGAAATAACAAAGGATAAAACAGTAATAATAGTAGCGCAAAGAATAAGTACTATATTAAATGCAGACCAAATAATAGTACTAGATGAAGGAAAAATAGTAGGAATAGGAACACACAAGGAATTAATGGGGTCTTGTGAAACATATTCACAAATCGCATTATCTCAATTATCAAAAGAAGAATTGGAATAAATGTATGTAGAAAAATCAAGAAAGGAGCAACAAATGGCACAAAATAGAAGAGGACCAATGGGAGGACCAGGAAGAGGTCCTGTAGCTTTCGAAAAAGCAAATGATTTTAAAGGAACGACCAAAAAATTAGTAAAAGATTATTTATCAAAATATAAAATAGCATTAATTATAGTAATAATATTTGCAGTAGGAAGTACAATATTTTCAATAGTAGGACCAAAAATATTAGGAAATGCTACTACAGAAATATTTAATGGAATAGTAAGTAAATTATCAGGAGGAGAAGGAATAAACTTCGGAAATATTCTAAAAATACTTCTGACCCTATTAACGCTATACTTAATAAGTGCACTATTCTCGCTAATTCAAGGATTTACAATGACTGGGATTTCTCAAAAATTAACATATAAACTAAGAAATGATATAGTCATTAAAATAAATAAGTTACCAATGAGATATTTTGATAAGAGGACGAACGGAGAGATATTATCAGTAATAACCAATGATATAGATACATTAAGCCAAAACTTAAACCAAAGTATTACACAAATAATAACATCAATATGTACCTTGATAGGAATATTGATAATGATGTTTTCAATAAGTTGGGAAATGACACTTGTGTCTTTAATAATACTTCCAGTAACAGTAATTATAGTAGGAAAAATAGTAGGAAAATCTCAAAAATATTTTGCAAGACAACAAGACTACTTAGGACATGTAAATGGGCAAGTAGAAGAAATTTATGGTGGACACACAATAGTAAAAGCCTTTAATGGAGAAGAAGAGGCAATAAAAGAATTTGAAAAAGCAAATAAAGAACTATATAAATCAGGCTGGAAATCACAATTCCTATCAGGACTTATGCATCCAATAATGAATTTTATAGGAAACATTGGATATGTTGCAGTAGCAATACTTGGAGGATATTTTGCAATAAATGGAAGAATAACAGTGGGAAACATACAAAGCTTTATACAATATAATAAGCAATTCACCCAGCCAATAACTCAAATTGCACAAATATCAAGTATGTTACAATCAATGGTTGCAGCAGCAGAAAGAGTATTCAAATTTTTAGAAGAAGAGGAAGAAAAAGAAGATATACAGAACCCAATATCAACTGAAAATTTAAAGGGAAATGTAACTTTTGATCATGTTAAATTTGGATATGAGGAAGATAAAATAATAATTAACGATTTTAATGCTAAAATAAAAGATGGTCAAAAAATAGCAATAGTAGGTCCAACAGGAGCGGGAAAAACCACAATGGTAAAACTATTAATGAGATTTTATGATGTAAATAGTGGTAAAATTTTAATAGATGGACACAACATAAAAGATTTTAAGCGTGGAGAACTACGTAAAATGTTTGGAATGGTATTACAAGATACCTGGTTGTTTGGAGGAACAATAAAGGATAATATTAAATATTCTAATCCAGAAGCAAGTGATAATGATGTGATAGAAGCAGCGAAATCAGCACATGTACACCACTTTATAAAAACCTTACCAAAATCCTATGATATGGTTATAAATGAAGAATCATCCAACATATCAGCAGGACAGAAACAATTATTAACAATAGCACGTGTAATACTTGCAGACCCTAAAATTTTAATATTAGATGAAGCAACTAGCTCAATAGATACACGTACAGAGCTTGAAATACAATCTGCAATGGATAATCTAATGAGCGGAAGAACCAGCTTTATAATAGCGCATAGACTTTCAACAATAAAAAATGCAGACTTAATTTTAGTAATGAACCATGGAGATATAGTAGAACAGGGAACACATGAAGAATTACTAGAAAAAGGAGGATTTTATAGCGATTTATACAACTCACAATTCGAAGAAGCAGAAGAATAATGAAGATATAAAAACAAATAGAAGAGAAAGACAATTGGAAAGGTCTTTTTCTTTTTTGCTTTTTATGATATAAATGAGGAAGAAAACAGAGAAAACGAAAAATAGAAGAGGTGATAAAAAAGTGAAAAATAAAAAGAATAAAAAATGGTATTTATATTGGGTAACTTCTGATGGATATGAAGACTGCTTTGTCGTTGCACAAAATGCTCAAGCAGCAAAAAGCCTTGAATTTGAAACAAATGGCTTTGAATGGGGTATGGTAAAAGCTGAAAGAGTAATAGAAGTGCCTGAGAGATATGATAAAATAGAAAATTATTTATGGATAAGATGGTCAAGGGTAAATGCTCCAGAACAGGCAAAGATTCCTAATATACACAAAAGAGCATATTATGCTAGGCATTGGTTATTGGAAAAATTGGGAGCAAGATGGCGTACAATAGATGGAAAAGATCAAATGTTGTTATTAGATAAAGTATATGCACATGATGAAAATGGGGAAAGTTATACATATAACATAGGAGCAAGAGCATTAATAGAAGACTTAAATGAACATATCAATTTTGATTTTAATAATTATTCAACTTTTGAAGATGGTGTTGAAAAAATTTTATATGAAATGATGGGAATAGCTACTAAAGAATGTCATGAAATTGAATTCTATTTTTCTAACTCGTTTGTTTTTGCCGTATCAGAAAATCAAAAGAAAAAATATAACACAATTAATGATTTTATAAAAGGATGGAGTAAAAAAACCTTAGGAAATTTAATAAGTTCAATTGAAGAAAGCTTTGAAATAAAAGAAGAATGGAAAATTTGTATAAAAGGATTTATAGAAATGAGAAATCAGTTTATTCATGGCTTAACAACAAAGGAAAGATATGACATAAATGATGAATGGGGAAGAAGAGAATTAATTAATTTTTTAGCTATTTTTTTAAATTATTGTGAACCAGTAAAAGAAATAGCTGAATCTTGTTTTATTTTTAGTATTTACTTTGCTAATGACAAACTAATAGATAAAAAAGAAAATAAAATACCGCTTGAAGAAACGGAAGATGTGAAAGGAAAGTTGGCATTATTTAATGAAATATTTATTTTAAAGAGCTGATCAAATTTTTTATGAGAAAAATACAATTCAAAACAGCAGAATAAAGAATAAAATAAATTCAGGTCGCATATATGCAGCCTGAATTTTTATATCTTATACCATAGTTTTTTCTTCATAAACTTATAAAACTCATTAGGGTTACCAATAGAAAAAGTATCTTTCGCAAGTACAAAAGAATAGTTTTTATTTATATAAAGATAAAAATAATTTTCAGTTTCAAAAACATTATATAGTTTATAATAACTAAGTTTAATATCATCTTTAGAATTTTTTATAGTCATATATTTATCATAAAAAGAATAAGTATTTTTCATTTGATTTTTTACTTTACTACTACCAGCTTCTTTTTTAACAAAAAAAGTAGGATGAAATACTCTCCAAAATAAAAACAATCCCATAACAAGAACAAAACAAATACCAAGAAGAATATTTGCATATCTAAACTGTAGAACCATACAAAAGACTATTAAAAATAAGATGAATAAAGTATATAAATTATACTTCAAATTGTATTTTTTATTATGAAAATTAACAAATTCTTTATATACATCTATATTATATATTGTAGTATTCTCAAATAATTTCTCCATATCAAATAAATCCTTTTTATAATTATATATTTTGTTATACTAATATTATATAAAAAATTTATTATAAAATAACAAATGTAACTAAAACGTAACAAAAAAATAATAAAATCTACACAATAGTAAAAAAAGCTTATTTTACAGCGAAAAATGGCTATAGCGCTTACAAACATACGAGTTTTGCCGTTTAAAACTTAAATAAAGTAGTGTATTATATTATTGACAAAATATACGTTAAAAAACATACAAAAGAAAGGAAAAGATAGATAGTGAAAAAAGTACTTTTAAAAACACTAAAGAAATATAAATTAACTACATTCTTAACAGTATTTTTTATAATGTTAAATATTTATTTTCTAACATATCCACCAAAGATAATAGGAAAGATAGTAGACCTTTTATATAACATAGAGGGAAATAGAGAGCAAATAATTACATATACATTTTATCTATTAGGAATATGTATAGTCTTACTTTTGGTAAGAATGCCTTGGAGATGGCTTGTTGGATATGTTCCAAGAAGTATTGAAAGAGATATAAAAGATAAACTATTTGAGCAATTTATGAAAATAAAAATGACAAGTATTCAAAACATTAAAAATGGAGAGCTAATGTCATATTTTGTAAAAGACATTGCTGAAATAAGATCATTTACATATAAAGCATTATCTCACGGAACTAGATTTGTATTTACTATGATTATTGCTACATACACAATGATGTCAGGAGTAAATATAGTTTTAACGCTAATAACATTATTTCCTATCATAATAACCACTTTAATAATAATAAAAATAAAAATGTATTTAGAGCAAAGTTATAGAAAATCACAAAGGTATTTTACAGAGCTTTCAGAATTTGTACAAGAAAGTACTGATGCAATAAGAACCACCAAAGCATATACAGGTGAAACAAATCAATTAAAAGAATTTATAAGAAAAAATAGAAAATTAAGAGAAGCCAACAATGCAGTAGATGTTCATTCTACATTATTATCCACTTGCTTAAACATTGGATTTGGACTATGTTATGGAATATCTTTATTATATGGTTCAAAATTAGTATTAGAAGGAAATATTTCAATAGGAGATTTTGTTGCATTTAATGGTTATATTGGGCTATTTGTAGGACCAGTATCATGGTTACCAGCAGTTATTTCAAGATATAAAAGAGCAGAGCTTTCATATAAAAGATTAGATAAAGTATTTAATTTAGAACGTGAAAAAATTTCAGTAAAAGGCAATCTACAAAATGAAGAAGGTATAAAAGGAAATATTGAAATAAAAGATTTAACTTTTAATTACCCAGAACACATAGAAACAGTACTAAACAATATAAATATAACAGTAAATAAAGGAGAAACTCTAGGAATAATAGGAACAATAGGAAGTGGAAAAACAACACTTATGAATCTACTATTAAGGCTATATCCAGTAAAAAACGGAAAAATATTTATAGATGGACAAGATATAAACGATATTCCATTAAAAACCTTAAGAGATAACATATGTTATATAACACAAGATAATTTCTTATTCTCAACAACTCTTAGAGAAAATGTAAAATTATTTAAAGATGGTTTTGAAGATGAAGAAATAAAAGAAAGTACCAAAAATGCAATGATATATGATGATATAGAAAAAATGCAAAACGGAATAGACACAATAATAGGAGAAAGAGGAGGAGATCTTTCAGGAGGACAAAAACAAAGAGTAGTAATATCAAGAGCCTTCTTAAACAAAAGTAATATCGTTATATTTGATGATACCTTCTCGGCACTAGATAATAGAACAGAACAAAAGGTATTAAACAATGTAAAAGAACTTGTAAAAGATAAAACCTGTATAATCATTTCAAATAGAATATCAGATATAAAAGCTGCAAATAAAATAATAGTATTAGATGCCGGAAACATAGTAGAAGCAGGAACACATAAAACTCTAATAGAAGAAAAAGGAAAATACTATGAATTTTATAAACAACAATCAGTAAGGAGTGAAATGGCATTAAACTAATATTTAAAAATTATAAATTATAAATTATATATATCAAAGAAACGGACAGTAAAAGTCAATAGTTAAAAGAGAGGAATATAAATTCTAAAGAATTTTAAAAGGAGAAACCAATGAAAAATAAAACATTACATAGAGTTTTTGAAATGGCAAAACCACATAAAAAAACCATTATAATAGTAAATATATTATCCTTAATAATAGGCTTAATAGAAATGTCAAAGCCATACTTAATAAAAATTGTAATTGATGAATATTTAAAACAAGGGATATATCAAAAAGGAATATTAACAATAGGTATGATAGGAGCAATATATATATCGTTAGTTATAATAGGGAATATTATAGATTTCATTGCAAGTACTACTACTAATATGATGGGTGAAGATGTAATTTATACAATGAGAAATAGACTATATAAATATACTCAAAATGCAGGAATTCCATTTCATGATAAAACTCCAGCAGGTAAGCTATTTGTAAGAATAACAAATGATGTAGAAGATGTTTCGACTTTATTTAAAGATGTACTAACCACCTTTTTTAAAGATGTAATATTAATAATAATACTTGTAGGAGTGATGATTTATTTTAGTTCAAAACTAAGTATATTAGCTTTTATTGTAATACCACTTATAATACTGTTTTCAGTAACTTTGACAAAATTATTAAATAAAATATATGATAAATCCAAAAAAATAAAAACAAATTTAAATACATTTTTAGCAGAATCAATTTATGGTGCAAAATTAATAAAAATATTTAATATACAAAGAGAAAAACAAAGTGAATGCGAAAAATTAACAAATGATTATAGAAATTCAAGACTACCAGGAGGGATAATAGAAGGGCTACTTCCAGCATTAATGACAATATTAGAAAATCTAGCAATTGCAATCATAGTATGGGCATGTGTTGACCATTGGCTAGGAATCTATATGGAAGTTGGATTAATATATGTATTTATTACATACATTAAACAGTTATTTGAGCCAATAACCAGAATAATAGACAATATAGAGGTAGTACAAGAAGCTTTTGTATCGATAAACAAAATATATGATATATTAGATAATAAAGAATACTTAGAGGACTTAGAAACAGGAATAGAACTAAAAGATGTAAAAGGAAAAATTGAATTTAAAAATGTATGGTTTTCATATGATAATAAAAATTGGGTGCTAAAGAATATAAGTTTTACAATAGAACCAGGGCAAAGTGTAGCATTAGTTGGAAAAACAGGATGTGGAAAAACAACGATAACAAACTTAATAAACAGATTTTATGAAATACAGCAAGGTGAGATTTTACTAGATGGAATAAATATAAAAAACATTAATAAAAGAAGTTTAAGAAAAAATATTGGAATAATATTACAAGATCCATTTATATTTGCAAGGGATATTAAAAACAATATAAAACTAAACTCAAACATTCCAGATGAAGATATTGATGAAGCAATAAGATTATCATCAGCAGAAGAATTTGTAAATTCACTTCCAAATGGAATAGATGAAGTAGCAAAAGAAAGAGGAGCATCATTTTCAAGTGGACAAAAACAGCTACTAGCATTTGCAAGAATATTTGCACATAATCCATCAATTTTTGTATTAGATGAAGCAACAGCAAACATAGATACATATACAGAAAGTCTAATACAAAAATCAATAGATATAATATCTAAAAAGAAAACCTCAATATTTATAGCACACCGTCTTGCAACAATAGTAAATGTAGATAAAATAATAGTGCTAGATGCAGGTGAAATACAGGAGATGGGAAGTCATTTAGAATTATTAAGACAAGGACGGATATTATAGTAAGTTATATAATGCATATTATTCAAGTCTGCAATAATAAATGTAACCTCTTAAGGTTGCATTTTTTGTATATTAACGATATAATATGAAAAAAATCATGGAGGTGTGTTTTATGCTACTTGCACTTGCAGGAGTAACTGGAGTAGGAAAATCGTATTATAAAGATAGAATTGTAGAAGAATTAGGTTTTGAAAAAATAAAAATAATAACAACTCGTGAGCGTAGAGAGGGCGAAAAAAATAACGAGGACAAAATATTTGTAACACCTAGTGAATTACAAAAGTTAAGAGAGGATGGTAAAATTGCATATGAATTTGAGATGCTAGGAAATATTTATGCATATACATATGAGGAATTAAACTCTAATAAAAATACTGTATTTGAATTACATTATGATACAATATTTGATTTTAAAAAAGTATGCCCACATTTATGTACAATTTATATATTACCTACAGATATTGAAATAGCAAAAGATAAAACACGAGATAGACATTTAGATGCTAAAGTAGAGAAAGATAGACTTTTAGAAATTGATGAACACTATAAAAGAATTACTACAGATGAAAATTTAAGAAATATGTTCGATTATATTTTATATAATAACTATGACAAAACATCAGAAGATGAGATAATTAGTCTAGTAAAAAAAATAATGTTAGAAGAAAATAGAGGTATTTAATATGACAAAAAATTATTTTACACTTGATGAAGACTTTGAAACAATAATAAAAAAAGCATTACCAGATAAAACTATAAATAAAATACGTTCTGTAACTACAGGATGGACAAATATTGTTTTTGAAGTATGCACAAATGACGGGGATTTTTTCTTTAGATTTCCAAGAGATGATTTTTGGATTAGAACAATTGTAAAAGATTATGAATTTGCAAAATTCGTCAATGAAAAAACAGACTTTGACACAGTTAAGCTTGAGCTTTTATATGATAACGGTAGACCTTTCAGTATGCATCAAAAAATCGAAGGAACAGTTTTAGCAGAAAAAATGAACAATATGACTGAAGAAGAAATTAAAGTTGTTGCAAAGGATATTGCAAAATTTATGTTCGAGTTGCATAGTATAAAATTTAATAAAGAAGAAATATTTAAAATTAATAATATTGGATTAAAATTAGTAGATTTCTTAGACGAATTATTAAAGGTTCATGTTGCAAAAGAAGACATGAAATTTTGGAACTATAATGAATTTATAAATAAAGACCATAATTGCTTAGTGCATGGAGACTTAAATTCGAGTAATATTATAATAGACGAAAACAATCACATTTCTGCTATAATCGATTTTGGATTTGGTGGCTTTGGAAATAAATACTTCGATCTTGCACGTATTATTGGAAGATGTCCTGAAACTTTTAAAAATGAAATTATAGAAAGCTATGAAAATATATCTAAAACAAAATTAGATTATAATATACTAGATGAAGAAATTGATATTTGGACCAATATTGATAATGCTTATATAAATTATATGAGAGGTATAGGAATTTACGAATAATTGCAATTTGTAAACTGATAGTGTATAATATTAATAAAGTCTCTTAAGTTGGAGGAAATAAATATGGCAAGAACATATCGTGAATTTGGATTTGATAATGATATTGAACTAATGAATTTAACATACCAAATGAACACAGGAAATTTTACAGATTATACAAACTATGAAAGTGATGACATATTTGATAGAGAAAATATTAACAAAGAACAACCAAAAATTGGGCTATAGACATAGCCTAATTTTTTTATAAAACTATTTCAAAAAATTATAACCTATGTTATAATAATATTGTAGTAAAAAGCAAGGAGAATTATATGAACCAGATATTAGTAACAGAAAAATTATATGTAACTCCTGAACTGAGAAGAAAGAAGAAAATATATAAAATTAATTTTTTCTTGTCAGTCTTTTTAATATGCCTTTTATTTTCATATTATATTTATGCAGAGTATGATAAAAACAGAAGTGAGGAAATTTCACAAGAGATATTATCAAGACTTGATCTTGGTGGAAATTTTGATGAAATAGAAGACAATACTACAGCTAGAGTGGAAAATAATGTGTTAATTGTTACAATAGATGAAACTGGTTCAAATAATGAAGAGATAGATATAACAAAACTTGCAAAAGATATAGAAACTTACATTCAAAATGTAGAAAATAATGCTGGACAGGAAGCAGAAACTATACCTCAAGAAACATACAAAACCAATAGTGGTGCAGAATATGTAACAGATGCAGTATTAAAAATACCTTCATTAGATATAAATTATCCAGTATTAAAAACGGCTGATGAACATATAGATGAAGTACTTAAAATATCACTTGTAAAATATTGGGGAAGAAATCCAAATGAAGAAGGAAATTATGTTGTAGTAGGACATAACTACAAAAATAAGAAGATGTTTGGTAAATTACCTGATATACAAATGGGAGCTATAATAGAGTTAACAGACTTAACAGGAACAACACTGAAATATGAGGTATACGATAAATACATAGTAGATCCAAATGATACAAGCTGTACTTCACAGAAAACAGGAGGAAAAAAGGAGATTACATTAATTACATGTAGAACATATGGTACACAAAGACAAGTAGTAAAAGCAAGAGAAATAAAATAATTAATATAGCAATATTGTTTATATAGTATTTTGTTTTTTTAAAAATAGAAAATATGAAAAGAGGACAGACTGTTTCCAGTTCTGTCCCCTTTTGTTTGACTTTTACATTACTTTTGAAAATCTGGAAGTGTTTCAGGCAAATCGTCTGGTATAACAACACTTGTTGTTTTTAACAGAGCCATTGTCGTTTCATACTCCCGTGCGTTTGCGTTGTAAAGTACTTCAGTAGCGCTAAGCATCAAATCCTGCTTTTCCTCGTCCCATTCGTTGTACTGTTGTTGCATAGATGCCCCGTCTGCTTTAAGGGAGTACAAAGCGTCAATAATTATTTGCTCTTCTTCAGAGTACTCCTCCTTTTGACTGCAAGCACACATGCCTACAAGCAAAAGCATAACTAACAGGATTACAAAAAAACGTTTCATGAAAAAGTCCTCCTTTACAATAGAATATATATATTATAACGAAAATTACTTAAAAAATCAAATTTTACATGAATTAACTGCTATTTCTGTACATAGTATATTGTTTATATATAATTTCTAAAAAGCTTTTGATTTGTTATGCTATTTTTTGAAAAACAGTAAAAACAAAAAATAAAATCCAAAGAATATAAGTATTTTCAATATAAAATCTATAGGCGAATTACAAGAAGCACGTACTACAAATTCAGTTAATATATATGAAAATACTACAAAACCAAAAGGTTTAAAGATCCAATTCATAAAATCAATCTTAAAATGAGTAATTCTATATAATTGAATAATACTAATACTAGAATTTAAAAGTTCACTAAGAAATATTACAAAAATGTAGCCACTTATTCCAAATATAGGAAGAAGAAAATATATACAAAAAATACTAACAAACAAATCTAATATATTGCATTTCATTACACCGAGCTGTTCATTTAATCCCTTTAAAATGTTATCAACAATACTATCTAAATACATAAATAAAAGCAGAGGGCATAAAATTTTTAAATATATAGCACATTCGTAATTATTATAAATAAAAAAACTTATTTTTGAAGAATAAAATAAAAACAATCCGATTATTGCAATCGAAAATACTAGTGTAATTCTAAAAATCTTAGAAATGATAAAGCTAATTCTAGCATAATCTTTTTTGGTATAATAATATGTAAATTCAGGAACCAGTAGTCCACTAAAAGAGTTAATAATAACCTCTGGAAACATTAAAACAGGCATAGTCATTCCATTAATTAAACCATAAGTAGAAATAGCATCATTACAGCTCATTCCAAACTTCTCTAATCTAAGAGGAATTAGTAATTGTTTAAGTGAAGCAAGACCTGAACGGATATAAGAAGTTATAGAAACAGGAAGAGTAATTTCAAAAATAGATTTTATATAATTTGTTTTTACTATATTTTTATTCTTACTTTTATAATGTCTTTTTTGTATTACATACAAAGTAAAAGAAAAGAAAAAAGACGCAATTTCAGAAATAGCTTCGCCAAGTACTAAAGCAAGACACATATATTCTATTCTATTTGGCATAACAAGTGAAATAAGATAAATTGTAGCTACCATTTTAACTAATTGTTCAAACACTCTTGCTATAGCATTCTTGCCATTTTTTCTAAGTGCAGTAAAATATCCATTTAAACAGGAGCTCATAGAAATAAAAGGAAGGCTTAAGGCTATTATATAAAATATAAAACTAGGAATCTTGTTATGTAGTAATTTATAGGTAATAAAATCAGCACTAAAAAACAGAAGAATACAAGCAGTCAAGCCAAAAGAAAAGCTGTATAAAAAACATTTTTTCATTAATCCCTTTGTATCTACCTTTGCATCATTAGTTATTTCTATAGTTACAAGTCTAGTAGTAGCAAGATTAATTCCGTGAGGTAGCAATAGTTATTAAAAACATATAAACAGAAGTAATTAAACTAAAAATACCAAGAGCCTCTTGTCCTACCTTATTAGAAATATAAACACCAAAAAACATTCCAATAGTTCTCATAAGTAATGAAGTAAAAGTTAATATAATACCATTAAAAATAAAAACTTTGAGCCTTCTCATAAACTAAAATCACCTTGTTAAATATATGACTGATGATATGCATGTAGTACTTACATTTTTTACAATTAAAATTAACATATTGACAAATACCAAACAGTAATTTATACTTATAATTGCCTTTCTCCAAAAGGTAGAAAGGAGGGTTTCTTTTGAAAAATCTACTAAAGATTTTGAAAGCTTACATACTTTATTTGATTATAAAATATCTAAGTGAGTAAAAAAGGGAAAAGACTAGGAATGCACTCCTAGTCTTTTTTATTCTTATTTTGAAAAATCTACTTTTCTTGACGTCAAATATATTATACGTCATATTTTATTATATGTCAAATTTATTTTTCACGAAAACAGTAAAAATTAAAAAATAAAATCATCTTGTCAAACATATGACGCACTTAACCTTAATAAAACCTTAATAAACAATATACTTTTTTCTTAATAATTCTATGTTATATATAATATAGGGTTTAAAAAAACATATAAAAATGATATAATTATAAAAAAATAAAGGGGAATTTATATGTATAATATTTTAGTATGTGATGATGATAAAGAAATAGTAGAAGCGATAGAAATTTATTTAACTAAAGAAGGATATAACATCTTAAAAGCTTATAATGGAGAACAAGCATTAGATATAGTAGGGAAGAACGAGATACACCTAATTATTTTGGATATAATGATGCCTAAAGTAAATGGAATTCAGGTAGCAAGTAAAATAAGAGAAGACAAAGGAATTCCAATTATTATGCTATCTGCAAAATCAGAAGATTACGATAAAATAAATGGGTTAAATACAGGAGCAGATGATTATATTACAAAACCATTTAATCCATTAGAATTAATAGCAAGAGTAAATTCTCAAATTAGAAGATATACACACTTAGGTTCTTTAATAAAAGATGAACAAGAGAATTTATATAAAACAGGAGATTTAAAAATAAATGATGCCACTAAAGAGGTATTTGTAGAAGGTAAAAAAATAAAACTAACTCCAACGGAATATAACATACTAAAATTTTTAACCAAAAACAAAGGAAAAGTATTTTCAATCAACCAGATATATGAAAATGTATGGGAAGACGAAGCATATGGTGCAGAAAATATCATAGCAGTACATATAAGACACATACGTGAGAAAATAGAAATAAATACAAAAGAACCTAAATACTTAAAAGTAATATGGGGAATAGGATATAAAATCGAAAACATTAGTGAATAAAGGGAAGTGATAAAATATGAAGAAACTGCAAGCTTCAGTACTATTAAAAGCAATATGCTATATATTAATGCCATTTATGTTTTTAAACATAATAGTAAATGCTTTTTCAATAACATATTATGATGAATATAAAGAAGACATAGAAAGTGGAATTACATATTTTGAAACAGAAAGATTTGCTGAGAATTATTTTAGAAAAATATATTCAGAAATTAATAATATATTAATAATAAGAGAATACGAAGATAAGCAAACAAGTATAATGATTTCAGATGCAAATGCTTCTTTAGAAAAAGACAAAATAACTCGGAGAGGCAATGACATATGAGGCCGAAGAGAGTATAGAATATGAAAGTACTACTAGAAGAGCATATGAATATTTAATAATAGATAATGCAGGAATTGCACATACAAATATAGCTAAAACAGTTCATACAGACACAATCGAAGAATTGAAAGATTATATAAAAGCAAAAAAGTACTTTTGGAATTATGATAATAATCAAGTTGATACAAATGTAGAAAAGATGAAATTTGAAGATATAGCATATAGTGGATATTTCGGTAAAATTGAAAAAATAGGGTATACAGTATATTCATGTGCAAACGAAGAAAGTACTGAATTTTATAAATACAATTTAGTATATAAACTAGTATCAAATACATATGAATACGCATCAGTAAATATTGCTATAGGCTCATTTTTACTTCTTGCTATGTTTATTTATATAATAACTAGTATAGGTCATAAAAAAGAAGAAGCGGGAATTTACTTGAATTCATTAGACAATATTCCACTTGAAATAGTAGGAACAATATCAAGCTTATTATTAGTAATAGAAGGAATGTTTCTATTTATGGGTATAGACATAGGACTAAAATATACAAGTATAAGCAGTAGGATGATCGATACAATAATAAGTTTATGTTTTGTATTAGGAATAATAATATATATAACTCTTGCAATAACTGGAGTAACAATTATTAGAAGAATTAAAGCAAAAGTATTTTGGAAAAATACTCTTATATATAAATTTGCAAAATGGGTAAAAAGAAGTACAGGGGATATGCTAACAGATATAAATACAACAGGAAAATTAGTTGTAATATTTGGTGCATTTTATATAATACAACTGGTTTTAACCATAAAATTTATAACTGATGGAGCAATATATTTGTTTTGGTTAATAGCAGTATGGGGTGTAACCTTAAAAATGCTATTAGACAGAATGAATAAAACAAAGAAAATAAGAGAAAAAATTAAAAATATGTATGATGGAAATAAAGATTCTGTAGCATTAAATGAGGAAGAATATAGAGGGGAATTAAAAGAAGTTGCACATTGGTTAAATGATATATCAGGTGGACTTACTAATGCAATAGAAGAAGCAATGAAAAGCGAAAGATTGAAAACAGAATTAATAACAAACGTATCTCATGATATAAAAACTCCGCTTACTTCAATAATAAACTATGTAGACTTAATGAAACAAGAGAATATAGAAAATGAAAAAGTAAAAGAATATCTAGAAATATTAGATAACAAATCACAAAGACTAAAAAAATTAACAGAAGATTTAGTAGAAGCATCAAAGGCATCCTCTGGAAACATTAAACTAAATATAGAAAAACTAAATGTTAAAGAATTAATAAAACAAGTACGTGGAGAATTTGAAGACAAATTTGAACAAAAAGGATTAGAAATAATTGAAAACTTACCAGATACAGAAGTTTATATTGAAGCAGATTCAAGATATATGTTTAGAGTAATGGAAAATATGTATGTAAATATTTCAAAATATGCTTTAGAAAATTCACGTGTATATGTAGATGTAAAAAAAGAAAATGATATTGTGAAAATTGAATTAAAAAATATTTCAAGAGACAAACTAAACATAAGTGTAGATGAATTAATGCAAAGATTTGTAAGAGGAGATTCTGCGAGAACAACAGAAGGATCAGGACTTGGAATATCAATTGCAAATTCATTAACTAAGCTTCAAAAAGGAAAATTTGATATATACCTAGATGGAGATTTATTTAAAGTAGTAATAGAATTTAAAGTTATAGGTGGGGACGTATATGAAAAGAATAGATAAAATTTACTACACTGATGGAATAATAGAACTTGACAAATTTTATGTAAAATGATATAATAAAACATATAGTAACTGTAAATAAAACAACAAGTGAAAAGCATTGCAATTCACGGAAAGGGACAACAATGTTGAAAGAAAGATGGACCGAGGCAGTAGAGGAGCTTGAGAAAAAAGGACAGGAGATGGGAGTGGCATGGGTAAATGCACAGTTGGAACAGTCTATTACGATTGCAAAGGAGGTAATAGATAAACTGTGTAAAAGAGCCCAAATTGGTCACATTTGGGTACGATTACCGAAATCCAGCTGTGGATATCAGTGTAGTATTGGTAATAAAATATTGAAAAGCTACCAATATCCTGTTGATGCAACAGAGATAATCTCTATAATCGATGCAGCAGGATTTACTGTTACACCACCGACTGAACCCTTTGACACACAGGAGTTTGAAGACTATACTGTATTGATAACATTGCCGAGTGAATCCGAAAGAAAGTCAATGTTAGAAGAAAAACGGAACGAGGCAGTAGAAGAACTCAGGAAAAAAGGACAGGAGATGGGAGTGGCATGGGTAAATGCACAGGTGGAACAGTCTATTTAGCAGGATTTGCTGTTACACTACAAACGTGACCTTTTGACGCACCAGACTCAATGCCGAGTAGATCCGAAAGGGAGCCAGTATAAATACTGGCTTTCTTTTGGTTCTTTTATTTTCTGAGGGTTGTATACGTAAGCAGACTGGGGGTTCTTAAAAGCATTGAATAATTGCTTTTTTCAAACTAACTTTTCTATAGATATTTACAAGTAAAATTGCTTATGATATAATTTTTCTTGAATTAGAAAGAGGTGTAAAGGTAACAATGAATCAAATTCTACAAACAGAAAATAGAAGAGAAAAAGGTCCTGTTGAAATAGGAAAAATTATTAAATTTTTTGTAGTAGCAATTATAATATTTGCTATTATATTGATAGGACTAGGGATATATTACCTTGTTACAAACAATAACACTACAGGAGGACAAGACCAAGTTATAGATACAGCACCAGATGTAAATATTACAAAACAAGAAGATAAAATCTTAATAGAAGTTAATTCTAATATAGTAATTTCAAAAATAATATACAAATGGAATGATGAAGGAGAAAATATAATTGAAGGAGAAAATAGTACAAGTTTATCAAAACAAGTAGACTTACCATTTGGGACAAACATATTAAACTTAACAGTTATAGATATAAACGGAAAAGAAACAAAATTCCAGAAAGAATATATTGTTGAAGGTGATGGAAAGCCAGTTATTGAGCTAAAACTAACAACAGATAATAAAATAAAAATAACAGTACAAGATAAAACTGATTTACAGTATGTAAATTATTCATGGAATAATGATGAGCCTATAAAAATTGAGGCGAATGCAGATAATAAAAATTTGATAGAACAAGTAATTGAAATTCCATTAGGACAAAATACTTTAAAAGTAGAAGCTGTTAATATAGGAAATGTTACTTCATCAAAAGAGTTAGAAGTAAAGGGAATAAAAAGTCCAACCTTAAGTTTCAAAAAACAAGGAGATGCTATAATCATTAGAGCAGAAGATGAAACAGGATTGAAAATAATAGATTACACATTAAATGGACAAAAATATCAAATAAATTATGGAAATAAAACTGTAATAGAATACAAACAAGCAATACAAAAAGGCGAGAATTATATGGAAATAACAGCAGAAAATCAAGATGGTGGAAAAACAAGTAAAAAGGTAAAAATAATTAACTAGAAAACAGCGAAAGGAAAACATAATGGAAGATTATATATATATTGTTAAAATTATAATGTATTTCATAGTATATTCCTTTTTAGGATGGGTTATGGAATCAGTTCTAAAAACGGTAATACAAAGAAAACCAGTAAATAGTGGTTTCTTATATGGACCCTTTTGTCCAATATATGGTTTTGGTGCGATAATAATGTTCTTGTTTTTACAAGGGTTTAAAGACAGACCAATACTACTATTTATAATTGCATTTTTTGTATTATCAATATGGGAATACTTAGTTGGATGGATGTTAGAAAAAATATTTCATGCGAAATATTGGGATTATACAGAAAATAAATTTAACATTAAAGGGCGAGTATGTCTAATGAATTCATTATTCTGGGGATTTTTAGGAGTAATATTTATAAGATATATGCATCCATTCATAGCAGAAAAAATAGATATAATTCGAGTGAATGACTTATTATTTTTAAGTTTAACCTTATCAATTATTATGTTAGTAGATTTAATTGTAAGTATAGTAAAAGTAAAAAATATAAATATAAAACTTGAAAAACTAAAAGAAATAACCAATACAATAAAAGAAAAGATAGATGAACTAGAAACAAAACAAATAAACAAAGAGACATTACAACTTGCAATAGAAGATTTAAAATATAAACAAGCAACAATAAAAAGAAGGCTATTGAAACAAACAAATAGGTTAAAAAAAGCGTTTCCAACTATGAAATCTGAGGCAATAGAAAGAATAAATGAATTTTTAAAGGATAAAAGAGAAAGCATAAGAGGAAAAAATAAATAAGGAGAATAATATGGTACAAGAAATCTATATAATAGATGATGATACAAAAAAACTAAAAATGTTAAAAGAAGTCTTTAAAAATGAAAAAGAATATAATTTTAAAAGAGTAGAGACTAAAGACATAGAAATAGCTTTAAAAAACATACCATCATTAATAATAATAAATGAAGATAGTATAAATAAAGATATAATAGAACTATGTAAAAGAATAAGAGAAGACGACGACAATAGCATTACTCCAATTGTAGTAATAGGAGAAAATAATGATAAAGAACACAGAATTTCAATATTAAAACTATGTGTAGAATATTATATAGTAAAACCTATAGACATTGATTATTTATATTATACAATAAAAAATATAGTAAGATTGATGTACACCAATAGAAGAGTGAGTCCACTAACAGGGTTACCTGGAAATGTACAAATACAAACAGAGATTAAAAAAAGGCTTTTAAAAAAAGAACCCTTTGCAATACTTTATTTTGACTTAGATAACTTCAAATCTTATAATGATTTATATGGTTTTTCAAAAGGTGATGAAATAATTAAATTTACTGCAAGAACTATTGTAAAAAATATTCATGCAAGTGATCCAGAATCAAGTTTTGTAGGTCATATAGGAGGAGACGATTTTATAGCACTTGTATCAGGTGTAGATTATGAGCAAATATGCAAAAATGTAATAAAAGAATTTGATGAAAAAGTACTAGAATACTTTACAAAAGAAGATGCTGAAAGGGGATATGTAGAAGTTGCAAATAGACGTGGAATTATAGAACAGTTTCCACTAACTTCTATTTCTATAGGCGTAGTGGATGCTGAAATAGGAAGATTTAAAAATTCACTAGAAATAGGAGAAACAGGAGCACAAGTAAAACATATAGCAAAAACAACAGTAGGAAGTTCTTATGCAATAGATAGAAGACACAAATAATACAATATAATAAGTAATAAAATAGAAAAACTCTCATAAAATAATAACAAATATTTTATGGGGGTTTTTAGTTATGATAATATTACCCAAAAAGAGAATTTTATTTATTATATTAGTAGTATTTGTGTCAGTTTTTACATACTTTTTTAGTATAGAAAATTTAAATAAAACCATTCAAACAGTAAGTTTACCAGTTACAAATAAAGTTGTAGTATTAGATGCTGGACATGGGCGGAGAAGATGCAGGGGCACAATCACAAAATGGTACCACAGAAGCGGATACAAATTTAAAAATAGTGTTAAAGGTTCAAAACTTATTAGAGCAAGCAGGTTGTACAGTCATTTTAACTAGATCAGATGAAAATGCAATATATGAGCAAGATGCAAAAACGTTAAGACAAAAAAAGGTTTCAGACATTAAAAATAGAGTTAAAATTGGAAATTCATCTAGTGCTGATATATTTGTAAGTATACACTTAAATAAAATACCTGAGTCACAATATTATGGATGGCAAACTTTTTATAAGGAAGGAAATGAAAAAAGCCAAAAACTTGCAACAAATTTACAAAGTTCATTAAATGAAGCAATTAAAAAAGAAAATAAGAGAGTTCCATTAAAACTTGATAATGTATATATAATGAAAAACGTAGAAATTCCAACAAGTATAGTAGAGTGTGGATTTTTATCAAATCCAGAAGAGGAAAAATTATTACTTATGGACGAATATCAAAATAAACTTGCTTGGGGAATATATACTGGAATTATAAATTATTTTTATGAATAATAAGATATACAAATTTAAAGTTACATTTTAAATTTGCATAAAAAATTAAAAAAATGGAAAAGCTAATTTTAAAAAATTACATATCATTAGGAGCGTGAGTTTTTTGAAATTAGCAAAAACCTTAAATATAAAAGGAGCATTATTAGATAAACATCAATTAGAAAGCTATTTAGAAAAAATAGCTTCAGACCATATATTAAAAGAAGAATCAAATATTGAAACATATCCAATACCAAGATTACAAGAAAATTTTAAATTTATAGAAGAAACTTATGAAATATTAAATGAACATTTAAAAAAAGGAATAAATATACATCCAGCAGGGGAATGGCTTTTAGATAACTATTATATAATTGAAGAAACAGTAAAAACTATAATAAAGGAATTAACACCAAAAAAATATAAAAACTTATTAGGAATTGCTGGAGGTGCATATGAAGGTTATGCAAGAATATATGTACTTGCTACAGAAATTGTTTGTTATACAGAAGGAAGGATAGATTCTCATACTCTAGAAGATTATTTAAAAGCATATCAAAATAAGAAAACACTAAATATGGAGGAAATCTGGAATATAGGAATATTCTTACAAATTGCAATAATAGAAAATATTAGAAATGTATGTGAAAAAATATATTCAAGCCAGGTACAAAAATATAGAGTAGAAGACATAATAGAAAGATTAGTAGAATATAAAACACCATATGATCAAAAATATGGACGGAAAATCAATCTACAAAACAAAAATATTAGAATCTGGACAAATGAAATATCCATTTATAGAATATATGTCATATAGATTAAAAAGATATGGCAAAAAAGCATCAAGCTATCTAAAAATTTTAGAAGAACAAGTAATGAAAATGGGTCAAACAGTATCAGAAATAATAAGAAAAGAGCATTTTGATATAGCAGTGAAAAAAGTAATGATTGGAAACTGTATAAAAAGTATAAAAGAAATACGGTAGAATAAATTTACAAGAGATTTTCGAAGACATAAATGGAGTAGAAGAATTATTAAAAAAAGATCCTATAGGGGTCTATGAAAAGATGGACTACAAAACAAAAGCGTACTATAGAAATAAAATAAAAGAAATATCAAAAAGAACTAAAATATCTGAACTATATATTACACAAAAAGCTCTAGAACTAGCAAAACTTGCTTTTAATAAGAGCGAAGAACTAAGAATAAATAATGAAAAAAAATCACATATAGGTTATTACTTAATTCGGTGAAGGTATAAATGAATTATATAAAATATTACAAACCAATAAAAAACCAAAACAACAAAAAAATAATGTACCACTATATATATTATCAATTATATTACTTTCAATATTAATGTCAGGGTTTATATCATACTATGTATTTAAGCAAACTAATATAATATTAGGAATAGTTATATTTCTAATAACATTTATCCCCACATCACAAATATCAACAGAAATTATACAATATATATTAAATAAGACTGTAAAACCTAGTATAATACCTAAAATGGATTTTACAGATGGAATACCAGAAGAAGCTTCTACTATGGTAATAGTTCCTAGCATACTAAAATCACCTAATAAGGTAAAAGATTTAATTTCGAAATTGGAAGTCTTTTATCTAGCAAATAAAACAGAAAATATATATTTTACACTACTTGGTGATGCAAGTGAATCTTCAAAAGAGGTAGAGGAAATAGATGATGAAATAATAAAAACAGGAATACAAGAAGTAGAAAAATTAAATAAAAAATATATAAATAGTGGAATGGGAAAATTCCAATTTATATATAGGAAAAGAGAATGGAACGACAAAGAAGGCTGTTATTTAGGTTGGGAAAGAAAAAGAGGAATGATTAACCGGACTAAATGATTATCTTCTTGGAAAGATAGAAAATCCATTTAGAGAAAACACAATAGAAAATTGGAAAAAAGAAAACGAACTTCCTAAAATAAAATATATAATAACCTTAGATTCAGATACAAATTTAGTATTAAATTCAGGATTAGAACTAATAGGGGCTATATCTCATATATTAAATAAACCTGAATTAAACAATAATAAAGATTTAGTAATTAACGGACATGCTTTAATACAACCTAGAGTAGGAATTGATTTAGTATCAGCTAATAAGAGTTTATTTACAAAGATATTTGCAGGTTCAGGAGGAGTTGATACGTATGCTAATGCAATATCAGACATATATCAGGATAATTTTAAAGAAGGAATTTTTACAGGAAAGGGAATATATGATTTAGAAGTATTTTCAAATATACTAAAAGAAGAAATACCAGATAACACAGTATTAAGTCACGATTTATTAGAAGGAAGCTATTTAAGATGTGCTCTTGCAAATGATATTTTATTATTAGATGGTTACCCATACAAATATAATGCTTATATCAAAAGACAGTCAAGATGGATTAGAGGGGACTGGCAAATCATAAGATGGATTATGCCAAATATAAAAGATAAAAAAGGAATAAAAAAGAAAAATCCATTAAATTTATTATCAAAATTCAAAATATTAGATAATTTAAGAAGAAGTTTGGTAGAGATATTTGTAATATTAACAATAATAGTAACAGCTTTAGCTAAAATATTTCTTGGAATAAAAGTATGGCCAATAATTACCGTAATGTTAACTTGCATATTAATGCCAACAATACTTGATTTGATATCTTATATAGTACAAAAAGAAGACAGAAAAGTATCACACAAATATTTTTCAAAAACAATTTCTCTTATAAGGGCAAGTATATTTAGAGGAATATTAGAAATTTCATTTTTACCCTATAAAGCATATATTTCTTTAGATGCAATAGTAAGAACAATTTATAGAATGACAGTTTCAAAAAAACATCTTCTACAATGGACAACTGCAGAAGATGCAGAAGATCACGCAAAAACAGATTGTGTTTCATATTATAAAGCTATGTTTGTAAATGTAATCTTAGGAATAGTAGGATTACTTATATTATTTTTAATAGAACCTTATATCATAAATTTAGGTTTATATGCTATATGCATATTATGGCTTGTGGGACCAAAACTTGCATGTTATATAAGTAAAGAAGAAATAAAAAAGGCAAAAGTAAAAGAATTATCAAAGGAAGAAATAAAATATGTAGTAGAAATAGGTAAAAAAACTTGGGATTATTTTGAAGAATATATAAATAAAGAAAACAATTATCTTCCACCAGATAATTACCAAGAAGATAGAACACAAAAAACAGTTAAAAGAACATCATCAACTAATATAGGCTTGGGCTTACTAAGCATTGTATCTGCCTATGACTTAGGGTATATAGATTTAGAAAAGCTAATTACAATGTTAAAAAATATGATAGAAACAATAGAAAAGCTATCAAAATGGAATGGACACTTATACAATTGGTACAATATAGAAAATTTACAACCACTAATTCCAAGATATATTTCTACAGTAGATAGTGGAAATTTCATAGGTTATCTATACACCTTAAAAGAATTTTTAAGGCATATATTAATAGACCAAAAAGAACCAATATATACACAAACCATACAAAATTTAATAGAAATAATAACAAATTTAATAGAAAAAACTGACTTTAAACCCTTATATGACTATGAGAAAAGACTATTCTCAATAGGGTTTAATATAGAAGAAAATAAGCTAACAGATTCCTATTATGATTTACTTGCCTCTGAAGCAAGACAAGCAAGCTTAGTAGCAATAGCAAGTCACGATATCCCTGCAAAGCACTGGCAAAATTTGAGTAGAACCTTAACAGAAATGTTTGGATATAAAGGACTAGTATCTTGGTCTGGAACCGCCTTTGAATATTTAATGCCTAACATAAACATACCCAAATACGAAGGCTCTTTACTAGACGAATCCTGTAAATTTATGATAATGAGTCAAAAAGAATATGCAAAAAAACTAGGAATTACCTGGGGAATTTCAGAATCAGCTTTTAATTTAAAGGATTTAAATTCAAACTATCAATATAAAGCTTTTGGAATTCCATGGCTTGGCTTAAAAAGAGGGTTAGCTGATGAAATGGTAGTATCATCATATGGTTCAATACTTGCACTTCCTGATATTCCAAAAGAGGTAGTAAAAAACTTAAAAGAACTAGAAAAATGTGGTATGTATGGGAAATATGGTTTTTATGAAGCAATAGACTATACGCCTGAAAGAGTAAGAAATAAGCATAAATTTGAAACTGTGAAAACCTATATGGCACACCATCAAGCTTTAATACTATTATCAATAAATAACTTAATAAACAATAACATTCTGCAAGAAAGATTTATGGGAAATCCAGAAATAAAAGCAGTAGATATATTATTACAGGAAAAAATGCCAGAAGATGTTATTATAACAAAAGAAAAGAAAGAAAAAATACAAAAACTAAAAAATATAGACTATGAAAACTATACGGAACGAGTTTTTACAAAATTAAATCCACATTTAAATAATTTTAATGTTATTGCAAACGATAATTATACTATAGCAATAAATGAAAAAGGAGAAGGATTTAGTAAGTATAAAGATATTTTTGTAAATAGATATAAAGGGTCTAATGAATATCCACAAGGAATAGAATTTTATATTAAAAATATAAGAACCAAAAGAATATGGAATACAATATATAAAAACGACTTAGTCAGACCAGATAAATATGAAGTGGGCTTCTTACAAGATATGGATAAATTTACAAGATATGATGAAAATATAAAGACCACTTTAAAAATAATAACTGCACCAGAAGACCCTGTAGAAATAAGAAGAATAGAATTAGAGAATACAGGTAATATAGAAGAAACCCTAGAGATATCAAGTTATTTTGAGCCAGTATTATCTGTAAAAGAACAAGACTATTCACATATGGCATTTAATAATTTATTTTTAAAATATGAATATCTAGAAGATACAAATTCAATTTTAATAAAAAGAAATAAAAGAGGAGCTACAGAACAAATCTTTTTAGGAGTAAACTTATATACACCATCTGAAACAGTAGGGGAATTAGAATATGAAATAGATGGAGAAAAGTTAAACGGAGGAGCATCTTTTGGTATTCCTAAAATGATAGAAAACTCTATACCATTTTCGAAAAATTTAGGACTTACTGTATCACCAATAGTTTCTCTAAAAAGAACAATCAAAATAAAACCAAAGGAAAAAATAGATTTAAACTTAATAATTACAGTAGCGGAAGAAAAAGCACAAATAGAAGAAAATATAAGAAAATATATAAATACAGAAAATATAAAAAGAGCTTTTGAATTATCCAGAGTTCGAGTAGAAGAAGAGGCAAGATATATAGGAATAAAAGGAAAAGATATAGAAAATTATCAAAAAATACTATCATATTTAATAATACAAAATCCAATTAAGAAATTATATTTACAAAAAAATAAATCACAATATTGTGTAGAAGATTTATGGAAATATGGAATATCAGGAGATTTACCTATTCTACTTGTAAAAATAAAAGATGTTAGTGATGTATATGTTATAAAAGAAATTCTAAAAGCATACGAATATTTTAAAGTAAAAAATATAAAGATAGACTTAGTAATATTAAATGGAGAAGAGAATGTATATGAAAGATATGTTAAAGAAGCAATAGAAAGTGAGATTTTAAATAGACATTTAATGTATGAAATGAATTTAAAAGGTGGAATATTTTTATTAAATGAAAATGAAATAGAAGATAAAGACTTATTAGAATTTAAAGCAAATCTCATATTAGATGCTCATATGCGGAAATATAAAAACGCTTATAAGAGATTTAGAGGAAGAATATTTAGAGACAGTTCCAAATTTAGATAAACCAAAAGTACAACATAATCAAATACCAAGTTTTGAAAAAAGAACAAATTTAATAGATATGGAAAATCTAAAATATTTTAATGAATATGGTGGTTTTAGTGAAGATGGAAAAGAATATATAATAAAAATGACCAAAGATATAAAACCTCCTGTTGCATGGACACATGTACTTGCAAATCCAAATTTTGGTACAGTTATAACAAATAATAATTCTGGCTATACTTGGTATAAAAATAGTAGATTATCAAGAATTACAAAGTGGTCTAATGATGTAGTTATAGATATACCATCAGAGATAATATATGTAAAAGATAAAAATTATAATAAAGAATGGTCATTATGTCCTAAATTAAATCAAGATGATGAAGAATATTATATAACATATGGATTTGGTTATGCAAAGCTTTCAACTATGCAAATGGGATTATTACAAGAACACACTACCTTTGTTCCAAAAGACGATAATATAAAGGTAAATATATTAAGACTAAAAAATGTAACAGGAGAAAAAAGAGAATTAAAATTAGTATATTATATAAATCCAGTACTTGGAGAAGATGAAATAAAAACAAATGGATATATTGATTTAAATTACGATAAGAATTCAAATATAATATATGCTAAAAATTTGCTTACACAAGATATTAAAGAACAAAATATTTATATATCTAGTAGTGAAAATATAAAGTCATATACAGGAAATAGAAAAAACTTTATAGGAAATAGCACGTTAAAAGAGCCATTAGGAATATGGAAAGATAGCTTAGAAAATGAAACTTCACTAGGAAGTACTCCATGTATTGCAATAGAAGTTAATGTAGAGTTAAAAGCTTTTGAAGATAAAGAAATAGTATTTGTATTAGGGGCTGATATAAAAGCAGCGCAAAGTATAGCATATAAATATACCATACCAGGAAAGTCAAAAGAAGAACTAGAAAATACAAAAAGATATTGGAATGAATTACTTAGAAAAGTTCGGGGTAAAAACTCCCATAGAGTCTATGAATATAATGTTAAATGGATGGCTTGGCTACCAAACAATAGCAAGTAGGCTGTGGGCAAGAAGCGGATTTTACCAATCAGGCGGAGCCTATGGATTTAGAGACCAATTACAAGACACCATGGGAATAAAATTTATAGTTCCAGAATTCATGAAGGAACAAGTGCTAAAAAGTGCGGCTCATCAATTTATAGAAGGAGATGTGGAACACTGGTGGCATACAGAAACAGGTCGAGGAATACGTACAAGATTTTCTGACGATTTATTATGGCTTGCATATGTTACAGCAGAATATGTAAGATTTACTGGCGATGCTACAATACTTGATGAAAAAGCCCCATATATACAAGGAGAAATCTTACAAGAGGGTCAAGACGAAATTTATGATTTTCATCCAAAAACAGATTATGAAGAAACAATATATATGCATTGTATTAGAGCAATAGATAAAGGTATAAATTTAGGAAATCATGGATTACCTAAAATTGGTTCAGGAGACTGGAATGATGGATTTAGTACAGTAGGGAATAAAGGAATTCGGAGAAAGTACATGGCTTGGATTTTTCCTATATGAAGTATTAAATAGATTTATACCGATATGCGAAATAAAAGAAGATACAGAAAGAGTAGAAAGATATAAAAAAGTACAAAGTGAATTAAAAAAATCGTTAAATAATGAAGCCTGGGATGGTAGATGGTATAGAAGAGCGTATACAGATGATGGAGATATTTTAGGAAGCATAGAAAATGATGAATGTAAGATAGATAGTATTTCACAAAGCTGGAGTATAATATCAGGTGCAGGAGATAATGATAAAAAATATATATCAATGGAAAGTTTAGAAAATCATTTAGTAGATAAACAAAATGGAGTAATAAAATTATTAGATCCAGCCTTTGATAAAAGTAAATTAGAACCAGGTTATATAAAAGCATATTTGCCAGGTGTAAGAGAGAATGGAGGACAATACACACATGGAGCCATTTGGGCAATTATTGCTTGGGCAATGCTGGGATTTGGGGACAAAGCAGCAGAATACTTTAAAATAATAAATCCTATAGAGCATACAAAAACTAAAGAAGCGGTTAATAGATATAAAGTAGAACCCTATGTTATAGCAGCAGATGTATATGGAGTAGGTAATTTAATAGGTAGAGGAGGTTGGACTTGGTATACAGGTTCATCAAGTTGGATGTATAAAGCTGGTATTGAATATATACTGGGGCTTAAAATAAAAAATGAAATTTTATCAATAAAGCCTGCAATACCTAATGACTGGAAAGAATATAGCATAAGATATGAATATAAAAGTAGTGTTTATAATATAAAAGTAAAAAATCCAAATGGAAAAAGTACTGAAGTAGAAAAGTTTATTGTAAATGGTATAGAAATAGAAGAAAAACAAGTTAAGCTAATAGATAATGGAAAGATAAATGAAATAGAAGTAATAATGTAAAAAATATGTAATTGGGGATTAAGCTTCTTGACCACCCATAAATAGAATAGTAAAGATGTGGTACAATGTAAAAATTGTATCACATCTTTATTATTCTATATTGTTTAATCCAAATTCCAAAAGTTGATTTACTACATTATTAAAAGATATATTTTCTTTTTCTGCAATATTAGAAATTTTATCATAAGAGTCTCCGCTCATTCTAATTGTACGAGTAATGCTATCCTTTGTAGATGATTTTCCAACGATTTTTAATTTATCCATATTATTTTATTCCTTATAAAATATTTAGGTTTTTAAAAAGGATACGCCTATAAACCTTTGTCTATACGTATAAAAATAGATTAATACAAAAAAGTGACAAAATAAGTACACAAATAGTGTACAAAAAATAATACATATGATATACTACTGTCGAATGCGGTTATAATAAAGGAAATAGTACACTCGAAACAGTGGATTATTTCCACAAAAGAATATAGGAGGTAACAAAAGAATGAAAAGAGAAGAAAAAAGAATGATTTTAATAATATTAGTTGTAACTATAATCATAATAGTAGGAATACTAATATTAAAAAACACAAAAAAAGGAAAAGAAGAAAACGTTGCACCAGAAGAAAACATACCAACAGAAAAATATGTAGAGGTATTAAAGGATGGAACAAAATTAAACAAAAGTAATAAACTAAAAGAAATCAAAAAAATAAATGGACTAGAAATATCAGACATACAATTAACCTATTCAAATGGAACAGCAGTTATATTGGGAAATGTAAAAAATACAAGCAATAAAGATATAAATTTAACACCAATAGTACTTACGTTATATGATGAAAAAGGAAAGGTATTAGAAACACTTGAAACAGTAATTTCACCAGTAAAAGCAGGACAAACTGTACAGTTAAATGTAGGTATATCAGCAGACTATGCAAATGCATATGATTTTTCAATAATAAAAAAATAGAAATGAATGGAGTTAAGTTATGAAAAGTAATAAAAAAATAAAATTTACATATGGTAATGCAATAAAAAATTATACATCAGAGGTTAAAGGAATAACTTTAATATCATTAGTTATTACAATAATTATACTAATAATATTAGCAGGAGTAACAATAAATTTAACCTTAGGCGAGAATGGATTATTTAATACAGCAAAAGAAGCTGTAAATATGCAAAAAGTAGCAGAATATAAAGATAGAGTGGAAATATCAAGAGCAACAGTAGCGTTAAACAATTTAGGAAAAGTAACAATAGATAAGTTAATAGAACAAATACATAAAGATGGAATAGCTGAGCAAGGAAAAATAACAAAGATAAGCGAAACAGAAGCAGAAATGATAACTAATGAAGGATATAAATTTAAGGTAACATTAGATGGAGTAGAATATATAGATAAAGATGGGGAAAAACCACCAGTTGAAGAAGAAATACCAGTAGCAACAGGAAATGTGATAATAGAAGCACCTTCATGGGATTTAAACACACATAAAGCGAGTGTAACGATAACAAAAGGAGACAGTATATCAAGTAAATTTAATATACAATATCAAGTAGTAACAAGAGTAGAAGAATTAACAGAATCTGGATGGATACAAGGTACAGAGGTAAGTAATATAAATGTAAATCAAACAGTATTTGCAAGATTATGGGATGGCAAAAAAGGTGGAGAGTATACAAGTTTAAAAATAACAGAAAAGATAGAACCAACAATAACAGTAACAATAACAGAAACTAGTACAAATACTATAACAGCAAGTGTGACTTCAAGTGATGCAGAATCAGGGATGCCAGTAAATCCAATATATACATTTTATATAAAGAAAACAAATGATGAAGATACAGAATATGAACAAAAACAAGGTAATACAACACCAACTTGTACATTTAGTGGACTAGATCAAAATACAAGTTATACAATAAAAGTAACAGCAGATGATTTAGCAGGAAATACAGGAATAGGAACAAAAGAAGGAACAACAGGAACACAAAAAGTTAGTAACATAACTCTAAATAAAACTAGATTAGACATAAAAAAAGAGGAGACAGAAACATTAACAACTACAATAGAACCAATAAATGCATATAACAAAAATGTAACATGGTCAAGCAATAATGAAAGTATAGCGACAGTAAATAGTGAAGGTGTTGTAACAGGAGTAGGAGAAGGAACGACTAGTATAACTGTAACGGCAATGGATGGAAGTGGAGCTTCAGCAGAATGTACTGTAAATGTAACCTTGCCACCACCAACAGTAGAAACAACAGAATCAACAACACATACAGCAAAAGAAATACAATATAGTTGGGATGAATTAGGGGAAATTGCAGAAACAATTTCAAATAATTATCCTACAATAACAAATGATACTGCAGAAGTAGCTGTAAATATAAATGGAAAAGATGATATATTAGGAGTGGGAGATACTAAAAAAATAAATGGAAGAATAGTAAGAATACTAGGATTTAATCATGATGAATTATCAGACAAAAATGCATATGGAGATGATAAAGAACATACATATGCGGGAATATCATTTGAGTATGTAGATTTTATAACAGACGAATTGAGTGGTTTTACATCTTACGGTGTGTGGGGATGGGAAAGAAGTGCTGCAAGATCTGTGTTAAATGGTAAATTGTATGATGGAATAAAGGATGAAGTCAAATCCATTAAATCAGTTGTGAAAGCATGTTATACGTCATATAGATTCACAGATATTGGTTATACTAATGACTATTTATGGTTGTTGTCTGGTTCAGAAATTTTTAAAGATGGAAAAAATACAGGATGGGCAGGATATACTAAGAATGGTGAAGGAGAAAGATATAAATACTACAAATTAGTACTTGATAAATCATATAATCAAACTTGTATATATTTGTTAAAACCATCTACTGTTGATAAGGCTGAATTAAATATAGATGAACATACATGGTGGTTACGTTCAATTGCCTATATGAATTATTCTATTGATTCTTATTATGCTTGTGTCGGCAGTAGTGGGACAGCAGGAGGACAGAGTTATGGTACACAATATAAAGAAGGATATGGACTTGCTCCGGGATTTGCGATATGATATTTTTATAAAAAAAACCTTATTTCATAAGAAAAACTTGGGATAACAAAGCCGCTATATATTGTATTATATAGCGACTTTGTTATATTATAGTAAAAAGAGTATAAAGCTACTATTTACAAAACAAAAATAAATGATATAATAGCCATATCTTAATTAAATCAAAACATAATAGAAAGCAAAAAATTATTTCAAAAAGTAAAAAAATAATACATTTTTAGTAACACAAAAAATTTCAATGTTATTTTTATATAAGGAAATTAAAAAAGTTTTATTCAAAAAGTAAT
>JAAVZA010000043.1 GCA_022791395.1 Clostridia bacterium | reverse complement strand
ACACATTTCTACTAGTTCAGGTATTACTGTTGATGCTCCATGTAATACTATTGGAGTATTTGGTATTAATTCTTTTATTTTAGCTAAAATATCAAATCTTAGTTTTGCTTCGCCTTTAAATTTATATGCTCCATGACTTGTTCCAATTGCAATTGCTAAAGAATCACATCCTGTTCTTTCTACAAATTCTTTTGCTTGAACTGGATCTGTATACATTGCATCATCTGATGATACATTTACATCATCTTCAATTCCTGCAAGTTTTCCAAGTTCTGCTTCTACAACAACTCCATGTGCATGAGCATAATCTACTACTTTTTTTGTTATTGCTACATTTTCTTCAAAATCATATTTTGAACCATCAATCATAACAGATGTAAAGCCTGCATCTATACACATTTTACATGTTTCAAAATCTGGACCATGGTCTAAATGAAGTGCAACAGGAATATTTGGAGCTTCTTCGCATGCAGCTTCAACCATCTTCATTAAATAATTGATTCTTGCATATTTAATAGCACTTGATGATGCTTGTAAAATTACTGGAGAATTTTCTTCTTTTGCAGCATCTATAATTCCTTGTATAATCTCCATATTGTTAACATTAAATGCACCTATTGCATAATGTTCCTTCATTGACTTTTCAAACATCTCTTTAGTTGTTACTAATGGCATAAAACTACCTCCTTATTTTTTATTTACTAACTTATTTTATTTCTAAATGTTTTATATGTCAAGATATATTTTAAGTTATTTTTTCTTCAAACACCTTATATTGTTTTAATATTTCATATACCTTATTTAAAGGAAGTCCTAATACAGACATAACTGTTCCCTCTATATATTTTATAAATAATCCAGTAAATCCTGTAATATAAAATCCACCTGCTTTGTCATATACCTTTTCTTTTTTTAAACAAAGTTTAATATCTTGTTCATCCATTTTCATAAATTTAATTTTAACTCTATCTAACTCCTGATATTCTTTTATTTTTCCATTTTGTTCTACTATAATACTTAAACCAGTTATTACTTCTGCTTCGCTATCACTAAATTCTTTAAAATTTTGTATAGCTTCTGCTTCTGTTTTAGGCTTTCCATATATTTTCCCATTTTTAAAAACTATAGTATCTGCTGCAATTATAATTTTATCTTCATAACTATTCTTTATTTCATTATAGACAGCTTCTGCTTTTATATGAGATAACCTCTTAACTTGCTCCTCTATTGATAAATCTGGTTGTATAATTTCTTCAACATTACTTACAAAAATTTCATATGGTATTTTTAAACTGTCCATTAATTGTTTTCTTCTTGGCGACTGTGATGCTAATATAATTTTCATACATTTTTCTCCTATTTTATTACACTATAAAAATTCTTGAAATTATAGCCTTGTTCTTTTAAATACGTAATGATCTCTGGAAGAGCTTCATATGTTAATATTTTATCACCTGCATCATGCATTAAAATCACCACTGAATTTTTACTACCAACAGTATCTATCGTATTTTGTATAATTGCTTCTTTGGTCTTTGCTCCTGCAGCATCACTACTTAATGAATTCCAATCTATATATGCTATATTATTTTCATCTAATATTGTTTTTGCATCTTTCTTTATTTGTTTATACTTCCCTCCAGTAGACCCTCCTGGAAATCTAAATAGATGTCCATCATAATCTGTTCCTAATATTTCTTTTATTACATCTCTAGTTTTATTGTACTCCTCTAATACTGCATCAGGACTTGAATAAATATTTCCATATATATGTGAATATCCATGATTTGCTATATAATGTCCTTCTAAATATTCTCTTTTTAATATTTCAGGATTAGCTTTTGCTCTTGCACCCAAAACAAAAAATGTTGCTTTTATATTTTCTTGTTTTAGCAAATCAAGAATAAGTGGCGTTACAGATTTTGAGGGTCCATCATCAAAAGTAAGATATACAACCTTTTCTTGTGAATGATAAATATTTTTCATTAACTCTTTACCAGTATCAGTATAAATAGGATTCATATTAGCATTTGCAATATGTTTTGTTTTGTTAATACTCTCACTGATAATTTCATTAGCTGCAACAGTATTGTTGTTAATATTTTCTTTACTATGTTTTGCAAATTCAATACCCATTATTGTAAAAAGAGACACAACTAATATAGTTATAATACAAACAATTATAACTTTCTTTTTATTCATTTTTGGTGTTACTTCAATTAAATCATACATCATTCTTGTCACCTTTTAGCGAATTATCATTTTTACAGATTTATTATACACTAAAAGTTCAAATTTTAGTAGTATTTTTGTAATTTTTAATTTTTTTAGGTTACAGTTCAGTCTATAATATCAAATTAGCGTGAATGTAGTAATATATGGCAGCGGTAATAAAAAGATACCCCTGAACATTTATGGAGCTTGACCGTCTTATGTTAATATGATATAATTTTTAAGATTTGAAGCACTGACTTCTATTGTAGAAAGGAGACCATTACAATGAAAAAGGATTTACCATTTGATTTACAGGAGTTTAAGGATGCTCACCGCTTAGTTGCAGATTCACAAAACAAATTTGCACGGTTAGTAGTAGAAACCGTATCAGAACAACCTATTTTTAAGTGTTCTTTTCCTGATGAAGTAACACATCCTACTGATATTGGATTATGTTTCAACTTTTCGACCAATATCACAGTATGTGGGTTTAAGGTTAAGTTGTATTTTCTTACTGATTGTACAACTGGAAAAGGTTTTCTGCTTTCATTGCATTTTACCTGTAATGATATGTTTATCTACAAGCAGAAAATTGATATTCCTGCCCCTCAGGAATTTACACTTTTATGGAGTGATACTACCACTCCTTCTCCACGTTCTCTTATGAAGGTCATTGTAAACAATTAAAGTTCTTCTTTGAAAAAGGGAAAACGAGCGATAGTATTACTTTATCGCTCGTTTTTTCTTTTTATTCATCCTTTGCTGTGTTAATTTTTAACAATTTAAATATTTCTACAATAACAATTGGTGCAAATACTAGGCATATTACTTCTAATATATTTTCCATAGGTAATGCCCAAATACTAAATATTTGTCTTAGTACTGGAACTACTAATATTGTAATCATTAATAAAGCTGATACTAGTATTGCTCCAAGTAATGTTTTATTATTAAATGGATTTGTTTTAAATATTGAATTTTTATTATCTCTTACATTAAATACATGTACAAGTTGTGATAATGCTAAAACAGAAAATGCCATTGTTTGACCTATTTCTATTTTTACATGTTCCACATATTCAAGGTCACCTTCAATACCTGGTGTTGAAAGACCTACTAAAAATGCAATTAAAGTAAGTGAACCTATCATAACACCTTGATATATTACCCTTCTTACCATTCCCTTTGTAAATATACCTTTTTTAGAATCTATTGGAGCTCTTCTCATAATATCTTTGTTTGCTGGATCAAATGCAAGTGCAAGTGCTGGAAGTGCATCTGTAACTAAATTTATCCATAATATATGAATTGGAAGCAAGGGCTCTAATGCACTAATATTAGTTATTCCAAACCACTTAGCAAGCAGTGGTGTAATTAATATTGCAACAAATAATACTATAATTTCTCCAACATTACTTGATAATAGATATTGTATTGCTTTTAATATATTATCGTAAATACGTCTTCCTTCTTCAACAGCTGATACTACAGTTGCAAAATTGTCATCTGTTAATATTACATCTGCTGCTTCTTTTGCAACATCTGTTCCTACCATGCCCATTGCACAACCTATATCTGCTTTTTTAAGTGCTGGTGCATCATTTACTCCGTCACCTGTCATTGCAACTATTTCTCCATTTTCTTGCCAAGCTTTAACAATACGAACTTTATGTTCAGGTGATACTCTTGCATAAACTGAATATTTCCTAATATTCTTAGTTAATTCTTCATCTGACATTTTTTCTAGTTCTGCACCTGTTAGTGCTTCTTCTTCATTTTCTAATATTCCTAATGATTTAGCTATCGCAATAGCAGTTATTTTATGGTCTCCTGTTATCATAACAGTTTTTATTCCAGCTGTTTTACACTTTTCTACTGCAACACGAGCTTCTTCTCTTGGTGGATCTATCATTCCAACCATACCAATATATATTAGATCACTTTCCATATTGGCCATTTCTTCTTTTGTTGGCATATGATCTAATTCTTTGTAAGCCATAGCAAGAACTCTTAAAGCATTTTTTGCCATTTCTTCGTTGTTGTTTCTAATTTCTTCTTTATATTCTTCTAAATTTTGTTTTATTTCTCCATTTATACTATAAGTAGTACATTTAGAAAGTAGTTCATCTACTCCACCTTTTGTATATACTATAAATTTATCACCTTGTTTATGAACTGTAGTCATCAATTTTCTATCTGAATCAAATGGTATTTCTTCTACTCTTGGTAGTTCTCCATATAATGCAGGGTTAAAGTCCAAATTAAATCCCATATCAATTAATGCTGTTTCTGTTGGATCTCCTGTTAATTCATTATTTGGTCCTATTTTTGTATCATTACACAACATACTTGCATGAACTAGTCTTTTTAAATTTTCCTCTTCTGTATATACAAAATCCACTCCAAAATCCACTAATTTATCATTATAAAAAAGTTTTTTTACTGTCATTTTATTTTGAGTTAACGTTCCTGTTTTATCTGAACAAATTACTGTTGCACTACCTAAAGTTTCAACTGCTGGAAGTTTCTTTACGATTGCATTTTTCTTTACCATTTTTTGAACACCTATTGCAAGAACAATAGTAGAAACTGCAACTAATCCTTCTGGTATTGCTGCAACTGCTAAACTAACTGCTGTCATAAACATATGAATTGGTTCTTTTCCATATAATAATCCTATAACAAATATAATTGCACAAATTGCAAGTGCTGCTATTCCTAATGTTTTTCCTAATTTATTTAATTTTTCTTGTAATGGAGTAGTAGTTTCTTCTTGGTTATTAAGCATTGTAGCTATTTTTCCAACTTCTGTATTCATACCAGTTTCAACCACAATACCTTTTCCTCTACCATAAGTAATTAAACTAGAAGAAAATAACATATTAGTTCTATCACCAATTCCAACATTTTCATCCTCTATTAATTCAGTTTGTTTTTCTACTGGTACAGATTCTCCTGTTAATGCTGATTCTTGTGATTTTAAATTTATAGCTTCTATTATTCTTAAATCAGCTGGTATATAATCTCCTGTTTCAAGTACTACAATATCCCCTGGTACTAGCATTTTTGAAGGTATAACTTCTAATTTACCATTTCTAATTACTTTTGATGCATGGTCACTTAATTTTTGTAAAGCCTCTAATGATTTTTCTGCTTTACTTTCTTGAGCAACCCCAATAATAGCATTTAAAATAACTACAATTAAAATAATAATAGTATCTGTAATCCCTTCTCCTTCTGCAACGCCTACAACTCCCGAAACAATTGCTGCTACAATTAATACTATAATTGTAAAATCTTTAAATTGTTCTACAAATTTTTGAAATAAAGTTTTTTTCTTTTTTGCTTTTAATTCATTTAGTCCATACTTTTCCTTAGCTACTTCTACTTGTTCAGTCGTTAAGCCATTTTCTAAATCTGTTCCAAACTCATTTTTAACTTCTTCACAAGATTTCCTAAACCAGTTTTCTTTCACAAAAATCTCTCCTTTTTTCTAATACTATATATATTATAATCAAAAAACAAGACTTTTAAATAAATTTCTTTAAAAATAAGAAATTTATTTAAAAGTCTTGCTTACTTAATATATATCAAGTTTACTAACCAGATAAACTATCGCGATTGTTGATTAGTAATCTAAAAGCTACTCCCTTTTAATATGAAGTTTTGGCAGGGGTACTAAGACTCGAACTCAGACTTGTGGTTTTGGAGACCATCGTGCTAACCATTGACACTATACCCCTATTTGTAAATATAATCTTAGCATAAAACTAAAAACTTTGCAATAGTTTAGTTATATTTTTTTATAACACGTTAATAATATATGATTACACTGCAAATAAAGTTCGTATTATAACTACTATAAATTATTTATCAAAAAACGAACTTTTATAAAAAGTTCGTTTTTGATATTACAATATATTCCTTAGATTCTTGCAACTCCACTTACTATTTTACTTTCAGTAGCATTGTTTAATAATTGATTTCCTCCAGCAAGAACTATTAAATCTCCACTTTCAAGAATTCCTTTTGATTTTAATTTTTCAATACCTTTTTCAACAGTTGCATCTATTGTTGCACCTGCTTCAACAAATACTGGTTGAACATTCCATGCAAGAGCTAATTGGTTAAAGGTTCTTCTATTATCTGTTACAGCAAGTATTGGGCATCCAGCTCCCATACCTGAAAATTTTCTTGCTGTATCTCCTGAATGTGTATAACATACTATAGCATCTGCTTTTGTATTTTTAGCCATAACACATGTTGAGTATACAATGTTTGATTGTAAATCATTTAATTCAATATTTTTATTTTCATCAAATTTTTTCCAGTAATTAATTGTTGGTTCTACTCTAGCAGCAATTTTAGACATTGTTTGAACACATTCTAATGGATAATCACCTTGAGCACATTCTCCAGAAAGCATTATTGCACTTGTTCTATCATAAATAGCATTTGCAACGTCACTTGCTTCAGCTCTTGTAGGTAATGGTTGATGTGTCATAGATTCTAACATTTGTGTAGCTGTTATAGCTGGTTTGCATATTCTGTTAGAGGTTTTTATTATTCTTTTTTGTACTATTGGTGGTTCTGTAAAGTCTGTTTCTGTTGCCATATCTCCACGAGCGATCATTTGAGCATCTGCTTCGTTTAATATGTCGTCTAAGTTTGATAATCCCTCTACGTTTTCTATTTTTGTTACTATTTGAATATCTTTTCCACCATTTTCATCTAATACTTTTCTTACTTGTCTAATATCATCTAGATTTCTTGCAAATGATATTGCAACAAAATCATAATCATGTTCACAAGCAGTTTTAAGATCGGCTATATCTTTTTCAGCAAGACCTGGTAATCTTATAACTGTTCCAGGTAAGTTCATTGTTTTTCTGCTTCCTAATCCATTTCCATGAACAACTGTACAAACTATGTCTTTTCCTACAACTTCATCAACTTTTAATTCAATTGCACCATCATCTATTAATATTTTTGTTCCTGGTTCAACATCTTTATATAATTCTTTATATGTTACAGAAACTTTTTCTTCGTCTCCTGTAATATCTTCATTTACTAATGTGAATTTTTGTCCATCTTTTAATTGGATTTTTGTATTTTTTCCTGTATATAACATTCCTGTTCTTATTTCAGGGCCTTTCATATCTAATAATAAAGCTATTGGTAAATCCATTTCTTTTCTAATACGTATAATATCCTCTGTTTTTTCAGATTGTTCATCCCAACTACCATGAGAATAGTTAACTCTACATACGTTTAATCCAGCTTTGAATAAATCTTCTAACATATGTTCACTAGCTGGTCCTATTGTTCCAACGATTTTAGTCTTTTTTAAATCTTTTTTCATTTAAACTTCCCTCTTTCTTATTTGTTTTATCAACACCAAAGTATTATACCACAAACAAAATAATATATTCAATACTAAAAATGCAAAAAATTGATATTTTTTTGCATTTTTATTGTTTTTTATTCATTTGTTATCCATTTTACTAAATCTAAGTTTGCAGGATCTAACAACATTTTATTTTTTGGCATTACTCTAAAGGTGTAGCCATAGTTTCCCCCAGTTGTTAGCTCAATTTTTGCATTATATAAGTATGTATTATCTTTGTTGTCTACAGCTTCTTTAAATTTCATTGGTATAATTTCCATACTTTTTACAACGCCATTATCTAATATTTTTCCATAATATACTTGAACTTCTACACTATCTTTATCTATATTTGGAAGTTCTACTGCACAAGAAACATCTATATTATTTCCTGCATCCATTGTAATATTTTCCAAGTTGCTCATTTGATATATTTTTATATCATTCCAATTATTTTTTAATTCATTTTTCCAAGCATTATATGAAGTTACTTCTTCTAAATTGTTAAAGTATTTATTTGATAGCTCACAAAGTGGCATATATAATTTATCTACATAGTCTACCACCATTCTTGAAGTACTATATTTTCCACCTGTAGACATTATAGAATTTTTCATATATTCCATCCATCTTTTAGAAATTCCATTTTCATCTTTATCATAATACATTGGAACTATTTTATTTTCTAAAGTATAATAAATACTTTCACTATCAGCTGTATCTTGTGCATCATATGATGTATATTGTTCATTGGTTCCTATTAGCCATCCATTTTTCGAATTATATCCTTCTGCCCACCATCCGTCAGAAATACTAAAGTTTACAACTCCATTAACAGATGCTTTTTGTCCACTTGTTCCTGATGCTTCCATTGGACGTCTTGGGTTGTTTAACCATACATCTACACCACTTACTAAGTATCTTGCAATTTGGATATTATAATTTTCTAATATAAATATTTTTCCTTTAAATTGTGGTTTCATAGATATTTCATGTATATATTTAATTAAGTCTTGTCCTTCTTTATCAGCTGGATGTGCTTTTCCTGCAAATATAATTTGTACAGGTTTATTTTGATCATTTAAAATTTGAGTAATTCTTTCTAAATCTCTAAATATTAAGGTTGCTCTTTTATATGTAGCAAATCTTCTTGCAAATCCTATTGTTAAAGCATTTGGATCTAATTTTGATACTATATCCTTTATTTCCTCATAACTTACACCTGAAGTTTTTAATCTATTAGTTACATTTTCTTTTACAAGTTGTAATAATTTTATTTTTCTGTCAATATGTGCTTTCCATAATTCTGTATTTGGAATATCTGCAATTTTCTCCCAAGTTGCATCATCATATATTGTATCTTGCCAGTATGGTGTTAAGTATTTGTTGTATAATTCTTTTAAATTTGGTGCAAGCCATGAACAAGTGTGTATCCCATTAGTAATATGTGTAATTGGTGATTCATCTGCTGAAATATTTGGCCACACATCTCCAAATAATTCACGTGATACCTCACCATGAAGTTTACTTACTCCATTTTTCTTACCAGCTACTTTTAATGCAAGTATTCCCATATTAAATCCATTTTCTAGTTCATTACAAGGCTTCATTCCTAATCGCATAAAGGCATCTCTATCAAGCCCTAATTTTGGCCAGAAATTCTTAAAATATTTTTCTACTAAGTCTAATGGAAAAATATCATTTCCTGCTGGTACTGGCGTATGTGTTGTAAATACAGTTCTTGCTGTTGCTATCTCCCTTGCTATTTCAAATGAAACTTGTTTTTCTTCCATTATATCTTTTATTATTTCTAAAATTAAGAATGAAGAATGTCCTTCGTTCATATGATATACAGTTGGATTTAGTCCTAATAGTTTTAATAAATGTGCACCTGCCATTCCAAGAACTATCTCTTGTCTTATTCTCATTTCTTGATCTCCACCATATAAACGTAAAGTTATTTCTTTAAATTCTTGATCTTGATTTTTATCTATATCTGAATCAAGTAAATATAGTTTTACTCTTCCAACATTAATTTGCCATACTTTTAAATATAGTTTTTTAGCCCCTAATTTTACATCAATAATTAAATCCTCGTTTTCTTCATTTTTTACTGGTAAAATTGGCAAGTTATATAAGTCTATATTTTGATATATATTCTCTTGATCTCCCCAGCCATTAATCTTTTGACTAAAATATCCATTTTTATATAATAATCCTACAGCAACAAAAGGTAACCCTAAATCACTTGCAGATTTTAAATGGTCTCCTGAAAGAATTCCAAGTCCACCAGAATATATAGGTAAGATTTCATCTAACCCATATTCAGCAGAAAAATATGCAATTAAATCATTTCTATTATTAGGATATTTTTTAGAGAACCAAGTATTTTTGCTGTTCATATATCCATCAAAATCCATTACTACTTTATCATAGCTTTTTAAAAGACTTTCATTTTTAGTTGCTGTTTCTAATTTTTCTTGTGATACTTGTTTTAAAAATTTAACAGGATTTTTACCGAACAGACTCCCATAAATCGATATCAATATCTTTTAATAAACGTAAATATTCACTATTCCAAGACCACCATAAGTTGTTTGCTATTTCAGTTAATCTATTAATTCTCTTAGGTAATTGTGGATTTACTGTAATCCTATTGAACATATACATATTATTTATTTCCTCCTTAGTTTATTTAAAAAGTTTATCTTTTAGTAATTTAATATCTTTATTATCTATTATAATAAAAAAAATGTCAAACATTTTTTATATATTTTTTGATTTTTTTGAATATTAATGTTATACTGTATTTATATACGTAAATTGGAGGTATTTTTATGGGTAGAATTGGAGAAATGCAATATAGAATTAATAATAGAAATGTTCAAAGATCAAAACCAAAATTAGATACAAAAGGAATTAAAAATTTTTATAATAAATTACGTCTTGCATATAAGCCTGATATAGAGAATGAATATTCTTTAACTCGTTCTCAAAGAAGATTTGCAAGAAATATGAGAATGCGGAACTTCTCTTGGAATAGTTGCTCTAGCTACTTCTCTTACGCTTCATGGTGCAGTATCTAATCATTTTTCTTATGAAAATAATCAAGAAAGAAACGCTTATGAAAATACTGTTCTTGACAGAGATATTGTTCTTAATGATGCAAAATCTGCTTTAGCAAATATTGTTTTACCTAATGGCGGTAGAGATGGATTTACTGTTGATTTTCCATCAAGAGATGAATATAGAAATATAAACTCTGTACAAGTAAGTGAACAAATCAAAATAGATACTTCTTCTGTATATAGATACATTTCAGGACATAAAGATAATAAAAATAATTCTGATATTATTAATGAGTTTTTAGATGCATTAATTAAAGTAGCTAATACCTCTAATCCATCTCAAAAAGATTTAATAAAATTACAAGAATTGACAGGTAAAATTACCCAAATGAATTTACAGCTAGCTAGTAATAATATTATAGATTTAGATGAAAAAGAAAAAGATAATGATATTGATTTTGAAAGATAAAATATTGATTTTATAAAGGATTGTATAAAGTACAATCCTTTTTTTAGTATAAAATTCCGTCTTATATCCACAATATATAGTAAATACAAACATTCAATTATTTTTTATAATTTGTTATGTTATATATAAGGTGGTTGTTATGAAATTGGAAAATAAAAAATCCCAAATTAGAATTGGGGATCTTCTTAGAAGAACAAGAAAATCTTTAGGTTATACTCAAGAAGAAGTTGCCGAAATGTTAGATTTAGCCTCTAGATATATTTCTGATATTGAAAGAGATAAAACTAAAGGTAGTGTTGATACATTAGTTAAATTATGTAATATTTATCACATTACTCCTACTTATGTTTTACAAGATTATTTAGAATTAACAGAAGATTATAAAATTGATCCAAATATTATAGGATTTTACGAACTAAGTGAGCATGACAAACAAGTTATAACTGAGTTAATTCGGATATATGAATAAAAAGGATGAATAAACTCATCCTTTTATTTGATATTATTTAACTCTTGCATTAAGTTTTTATACTTAATATAAAATATATCCTTATCTGAATTTTGATTTGTATTTTGTAGTTCTTTTATCAAAATATATGATTTATTTATACTTGATTGATTATTGGTATTTGAACTTATATTATTTATAACTGGCATAAAAGCTTGTTCTGCATTTGCAAGTTCAGTTTTAACTACATTATAATTGTTTTGCTCTATTGCAGAATATGCATTTAATATGTTTGATTTTGTACCATATATTGCATTAGCTTTTGCATTTTTAGATGTTGTATTTGAATATTTTGGTATATACGAATATAGTTTTGCAAGACTTGCAAGACTTGCTGCTTTATCTTCATTTTTTATATTGCCGAGTTGCAATATCTAAATCTGTATTAAAATTTAATATATCTTGATTATTAGTATTTACTTTATATAGATCTAACATAACAGTTGACCAAGAACAATATAACTTTTCTATTTCTGCTTTTACAGTATTCCAATCTGGAGTTCTTTCTTGTAATAAAATTTCATTTCCTTCCATACTATATTTTACACTATTTTTATTATCTTGGTCACTACTTCCTCCACTAGAACTATTCCCAGATGATGTTCCTTCACTTGATGAATTTGATTTCCCCCCTTCTTCGCTACTTGCTCCACCATTTGAACTTTGCGAGCCTCCAGAATCCTCTCCATTTTGTGATTTAGTAGTTATTTCATCCGCTTTTACAATATAATTTTCATAAGAAATACCATTTACTTTGTTTAACATTGCCACAAGTTTAGTATCAAGATAGGATAATTCTGCATCAATTTTCTCTTGTAATTCCTTACTATCGTCACTTTTATTGCAACCTGTTAAAGATAATATTAAAATACTAAATATTACTATATATAACATTAATTTAACAAATTTATTTTTCATACCCTCTATAATTTAATTTTCTAAACGAAAATCAAATTTTCTCCCCTCTTTAAATATTGCTACTATTATGTCCACAAAATTTACCTTTTATTCTTATGTATATATAAAAGATAAACACAAATAATATGAAAAAGGAGATTGTTATGTATACAATTGTAAATTTATATAGTGATAAAAAAGGTGAAATTTCAAAATTTTTAAATAGTTTTTATAATAGCAAGATAGATATTCCAGATGAATTAAAATGGGAAAATAAATATGATAATTCTGTTGAAATTGCTGATATTATAGGTGCTTTTATTGATAATAATGATAAATATAAAATTAATATGTGGATCAGCTTAGATGAGGGGACTTTTATAAATGTAACTGATTATAATGCTGATGAAATAATTAAGTATTTATATGAAAGATACCCATATTAGTTATTAAAGGAAAACATATATATGTTTTCCTTTAATAACTAATTTTCCAAAACAATTGTTACTGGTCCATCATTTGTTAAACTTACTTTCATATCTGCTCCAAATATTCCATGTTCTGTTTTAAATCCTAAATTTCTACACTCTTCTATGAAATATTCATATAATTCATTTGCAAGTTCTGGTTTCCCAGCATTTGTAAAACTTGGTCTATTACCTCTTGAGCAATCTGCAAATAAAGTAAATTGAGAAATAACAAGTATTTCACCATTTACATCTTTTAAAGACAAATTCATCTTATCAGCTTCATCCCTAAATATTCTTAAAGATGTTATTTTTCTAATAAGATAGTCTGCTTTTTCCTTATTATCTTCATTGCCTACTCCTAATAATATAACAAAACCTTTATCTATACTTCCTACTGTTTTTCCTGCTACTTTTACATTTGCATTACTAACTCTTTGAATTACTGCTTTCATTATTCCTCCATTTAATTACTAAATTATTTTAATTTATTATTAACCAAAGAAGTAGACTTGACTTAAAGCCTACTTCGTCTTTTACTATTCTTCTTTTGGCTGCTCTTCTTCCTCATAAGTTACATTTTCGCTGGTATTTTCTTCTTCCAAGTTTACTTGCTCATAACCACAATTTGGACAATAATTACACTCTAATTCTATTTCGTCAAAACAATTTGGACATTGCTTTTTATCTTTTAAGGTTAAAAGTTCTTTTCTCTCATCTTCAATTGCATCACATATTTCATCTATTTGGATACAATATTCTTCTAAGGCTGATTCTAAATCCATATCTATATTGTCCTTGTTATTTACATGAAACATATAAACTTTTTTTCCTATTTCTTCATATAATTCTTCTATTTTAGATTTATTTTCATTAATAGCCATTTTTAGTTTAGCTTCTTTTGCAAGTTTTGAGGTTTTTTCTGTAGTATATTTATAAGTCTCACTTGCTTTCTTACCTAATTTATCAAAAAAATCCATTCTACTAACATTCCTTTCATTTTTAATTAGTATTTGTTATTTTTTTGAAATTTATTCACTTTTTTTATCACGAGTCATTAGCATTAAAACTGCTTTTTTAGGCTCTAATCCATTATATAACACATCATACACTGCATTCACAATTGGCATTTCAACATTATGAATTTTTGAAAGTTCATATGCAACTTCAATATTATCAATACTTTCTATTGTCATACCTACTTCTTTTCTTGTTTCTTCTATTGTTTTTCCTGCTCCAATTAATCTTCCAGCTTTTCTATTTCTACTATGTTCACTTAAGCAAGTAACAATTAAATCTCCAAGTCCTGTTAATCCATAAAAGGTATCTTTACAGGCGCCTAATTTTACACCTAAACGATTAATTTCTGTTAAACCTCTTGTAATTAGTGCAGCATAAGAATTATCTCCTAATCCAAGTTCTGTTGCTACTCCCGCACAAAATGCAATTATATTTTTTAATGCTCCTCCTAATTCCACACCTTTTACATCATTTGAAGTATATATTCTCATATTTTCATTCATAAATAATTCTTGTATTTTGCGATTAAGTTCCTCATTTTCTGATGCTACCACCATTGCTGTTGGAATTCCACGTGATACTTCTTCTGCATGACTTGGTCCAGATAATACAGCATATTCTTTATCGGGTAATTCTTCTTTTATTATTTCATCTAGTGTGTATAAAGTTTCTCTTTCAAAACCTTTTGCGCACATTACTATTGGTTGATTATTTACTAAATCCTTATATTGTTTAATTATATTTCTTACAAATTTAGAGGGTGTTACATGCAAAATAACAGAAGAATCTTTCAAGGTATCTTCAAAATTTGTGTAACAATATATATTTTCTGGTAAATTTACCTCTGGTAAGAATTTGCATTTTTTCTCATTATTAATTAAGTCAGCCTCAGTTTGATCAAAAGACCAAATATTAACCCTATTTCCAATCTTAGCTAAATGAATAGCAAGCGCTACTCCCCAACTTCCACTTCCAATAACAGCAACTGTTTTCAATATTATTTCCTCCTATGTTTTAAATATTTATTTTAGGTCGCATTTGATGCGACCTCATATTAATATTGTGGTTTTATTTTTTCTTGAATGATAATTTATTTTCTGTTCCACTAAGAATTCTACTAATATTAGTTCTATGATTAAATGCAACAATTAATGCCATAATTACACTAAATATAAAATAATTTCCTGAAACCACATAATAATCTTGTCCTATAAATAGAGTTAACACTGGAAATAGTATAGCAGCAAGTATTGACCCTGCAGATACCATCCTTGTAAGTGCCATTATTACTAATGCAAACACTAAACAAATTAACCCTATCTGCCAGTTAACTAATAAAAGTACTCCAAGTGATGTTGCAACACCTTTTCCTCCTTTAAATCCAAAAAATATTGGAAAAGTATGTCCTACTACTACTGCAATTGAAGCAATTTGTACAAGAAGTGCTTTATCTACATCTTTTACTATATTTCCTACTACTATTGCCATTAAAATTGCAACTATTCCTTTTAATATATCACAAACTAAAGTTAATGCTGCAGCTTTTTTACCAACGGTTCTTAATACATTAGTTGATCCTGCATTTCCGCTTCCCTTTTCTCTTACATCAAAACCAGCTATTTTTTTACTAAAAATAACTGAGAAACTAACACTTCCAATTGCATATGCAATTATTCCTATTATAATATATGCTGCCATATCTCTTTTCCTCCTATTTATTTTTTGATTCTATATTTTGTAATTCAAATCTGTATTTTTGTTGTACATGTGGATATTTTTCGTGGTCCACTTCACTTAAAAACATATCATATGGTCTTATATATAATTCATTATTTCCATATAATCCTCTATAAACAACGTATTTTTCCTTTGTTTCACTATGTATTGCTACATCTTCTACAATATAGAAATCTCCTTTAAAATGTTTGTATATTCCTTTTATTTTTATCTCATTCATACTTCTTTATCTCCTTTTTCTCTTACTATCATTCTAATAGGTGTACCTATTAATCCAAACTCTTTTCTTAAACAATTTATTAAATATCTCTCATAAGAAAAATGGAATAACTCTTTATTATTTACAAACACAACAAAAGTTGGTGGTTTTGTAGAGCCTTGTGTCATATAATATATTTTCAGTCTTTTACCTTTATCTGTTGGTGGTTGTACTATTGCTATTGCTTCATTTAAAACTTGATTTAACATACTGGTTGATACTCTTAATGCATTCTGGCTTGCTACTTGATTAATCATTTCATATAATTTATTTACTCTTTGTCCTGTTTTTGCTGATATGAATATGATTGGTGCATATGTTAAATATGCCAGTTTATTATAAACATTTTTTTTAAAGTTTTCAATTGTATAGGTATCTTTTTCAATTTCATCCCATTTATTTACAACAAGTATAATACCTTTTCCAGCTTCATGTGCTTCTCCCGCAATTTTTGCATCTTGGTCTGTTACACCTTCCGTTGCATCTATCATCATTAAACACACGTCTGCTCTTTCTATGGCAAGCAATGTTCTCATTACACTAAATTTCTCAATTGATTCATTAACTTTACTTTTTCTTCTTATTCCTGCTGTATCTATAAATACATATTTACCAAATTCGTTTTCAAAATAAGAATCAATTGCATCTCTTGTTGTTCCTGCAACATCACTAACAATTACTCTTTCTTCTCCTAATATTTTATTTATTAAAGAGGATTTTCCTACATTTGGTTTTCCTATAAGTGCAACTTTTATTTTTTCCTCATCTTCTGCCATTTCATTATCTTCTGGGAAATTATCAAAAATTGCATCTAAAATATCTCCAATTCCAATTGCGTTTGTTGCTGATAATGGATATGGGTCACCTAGACCTAAATTATAAAACTCGTATATATCATTTGAAGTTTGTCCATAATTATCTGCCTTGTTGCAAACTAGCACAATAGGTTTTCCACTTTTTTTAAGCATTAATGCAATATCTTTATCAACCTCTGTTACACCTTTTGTTATATCTGTTAAAAATACAATAACATCAGCAAGGTTAATTGCAATACTTGCTTGGTTTGCAATTTCAGCTGTAATAAAGTCGCTTGTTTCGGTTTCAATTCCGTCCAGTATCTATAACAGTAAAATCTCTTCCACGCCAGTTACATTCTGCATATACTCTATCTCTTGTTACTCCTGGCTTATCTTCTACTATTGATAAACGTTCACCTATTATATAATTAAAAAATGTTGATTTTCCAACATTTGGTCTTCCAACAATAGCCACAGTTGGCTTAGACATATTATCACCTCTTTTTACATTAGCTATTCTATACTATTTATAAGATATAGTCAATTATTGTATGTAAAATTTAAGAAAAAACTGGCACAGGAACTTGTATCCCGTGCCAGTCAGGTTGTGTTTTAAGGACTTATTGTCCTTAACTTGACGCATCACAGTATTTGGATATCTTTTTATAGAAATCCAATTCAGTTTCTCCTCTTTTAAATACTATGTCATGTCTTACATTGCCGCAGTCTGCGAAATTGTATTTGATTGTCTCGCAAATATCTTCCGACAATTCTGCAAACACTTCACAGATACAATCGTAGAGGAGAGAAAGCGGGAATCGCTTTGTCATATAAGATATGTACCATTCTTTCGTACTCTCTGAATAGCTCATTGTCATACCATAAATTCCCCGCTTAATAACATATTCCGTTGCTTGCATCATAATCCCTGTCCTCCCATTGTTTATGAGTCTTTATTGACGTGTTACACATCTATTTTACCACATTATGTCTATTTTTGCAAACAATACCTATTAATATAATAATTCCTGCTAATGTTGAGACATAAGAAACTTTCATTAGCATAGTTCCATCATAAGATATATTTATAGTTCCACTTTCTATAGCTTTAACATCTATCATACAGAACCCATTTTCTGACTCTTTTATCTTAAGTTTTGTAACATTACCTTTTTCATCAGTTATTGTTGCATTATAACCTAAGTAATATATGTATGGTAACTCTATTGTTACATTATCTTTTATATTGTTCACTTCAAATGTCATTTTTGTTCCACTTTTATTTTCATTTATAATTTCTGCCTCTCCAGAAATTATAATTACATTACTATTTCTTGTTTTTATATAATCTAAATTACTATATGCTTTTTTAGGTAAATATTCAAAAGTTGCACATCCTGCATGAACTTTTAATGTTTGAGAGCTAACAGGTCTAGGTTTTAAGTATTTTTCCTCATCAAATGGTATTTTAATCATTTGTTTACTAGAATTTACTACCACTACTAAATACACCACAAATATTATTGCAAATATTGCCTTCTTCTTATTGTTTTTATCAATAAACATATTTATTGTAATTCCTGATATTATACTTAAAAAGAAACTTGCAAATATTAGCATTCTCCAAACAAATTGAAGCATTCTTAGAAAACTTGGTAAATATTCAAATGGGAATATTGAAAGTGTCATAATCAAACTTGCTATCCCAAAACTCAAAAATATTGCTACATATGTTTTAATTTTATAACTAATTTTCTTTCTATAAATAAATGTAAATATAATTCCTAATATAAGTGGTAGACCTAAGTATAAATTTATCCCCCACTTTCTTCCAAATAATAAGTCCATAGTTGATAACTTAGATTCTATTAACGTATTTAAATTATACATTCTTTCAGGAATAAACACCTCATATGTAGTTGCAAAATAGTGTTCTAGTAATGGTATCCAATAAAAACTAGTACATAATAAAATTATTAAAACGTTTATTAGAACTGTCTTAATTATATTTTTATTTATTTTTTTGTAATTTATTATCATATATATTAAGCAAAAAATCGCTGTATATACAGTTAAAACATTGTGTGTTAAAGTTAATCCTATAGCTCCAAAGCTTAAATAATATGATTTTTTATTCTCTTTAAATAAATCATACATTCCTATAAATACAATAGGTAAAAAGGTAAAGGTTGCAAGCTCTGCAATTGCAACTCTATTATATATATCTGTTAAATGATATGGTGCACTAATATATAAAATCGCTGATATTATACTTGCTTTATGACTTTTTGTTATTCTAAACACTAATTTATACATATATATTCCGCTTAATAGTATTGTAGTAAATATGAATAGTTTTAAACAAAGCACAAATGAATTCGTAAATATCTTAAAAATTAATGGTAAATATGCCGTTAATGGACTATAAAATATATTCCAAGAATAGCCAAATTCATTACAAAATTCTGACATAATAACAGGAAATAAGTTTCCTTCTTGTAAAGAAGAAAATGTTCCAAGCAACCTATATATGTGCTGTATTCCATCATCAGTTGAAATATCAGCATATTTTGAGCATAATGGTATACATACAAATATACTAACAAAAATTATAATTAAATAACTTAATACTTTTTTATTTTTAATAAAATCTCTTAATTTTTCTTTCATTTTCTATACTTATCCTTTTTGTATTTTATGCACTAATATAAAGATATATATTTATAAAATTGATTATTTAGTACTAATAAGTATTTTTTCCTTGTAGTAAATCATCATTTTTTACCCATTCATCTACATCAACTACTAAATAGTCTCCTCTTTTTTCTCCTCTTACAATTAGCTCCTTTATTCCTGCATTAATAATTAGCTTTCTACAAGTTTGACATGAATTTGCACCTGGTTCATATGCTCCAGTATCTACTCTTACCCCCACTAAATACATAGTAGCCCCTATCATATCCTTTCTAGATGCACTAAGCATTGCATTTTGCTCTGCATGAACACTTCTACAAGCATCATATCCACCATGATGCACCTCTGGAAATTTTTCTTTTTTAGTACAATAACCTAAGTCTATACAATTTATTCTTCCGCGTGGTGCTCCAGTGTAACCTGTAGAAATAATTTCGTCATTTTTTACAATAATACAACCAAAATTTTTTCTTAAACAAGTTCCTCTTTTTGCTACTGTTTCTGCAATATCAAGGTAATAATTTATTTTATCTAGTCTTTCTAATTTATCCATAAAAAAACCTCCATATCTCATTATTTTTACTCATTATATCATAGAGATAATAATTTTTTCAACAAATTTCATAAATACTTTAATCTATCTATTGACAAAACAGAAAAAAATTAGTATACTTTTTAGGTGACTTAAAAAATAGTTAAAAATAATCAAGATATATACATATCAAACGAGATACAAGGAGGGAATTAAAATGGCACAACCAAAAAGAAGATGGTCTAAAGCAAGAACAGGATTAAAAAGATCTACTTGGAAATTAGAAAATCCAAACTTTGCAGAATGCCCACATTGTCACGAACCAGTTATGCAACATACAGCTTGTTCAAACTGTGGATACTATGATGGAAAAAAAGTTATGGCAGGTAAAAACGAAGAAAATAATTAATAAAGAAACAACACTATTTGGTGTTGCTTTTTTATTATAAAAAGACATAAAAAGAGCACCAGCTATACTAGCCTGGTGCTCTCTCCCCATTTTACTCAGGATCATTTTAAACGTCGATCAAGCCCGCATTGCAATCGCTTATGCGCTTAACCAGCTGCCGTATGGGTGTGTGTACAGGGAAAAACTTGTGTCCGTCTCTGGCGTTGACAAGTTCCGGCACGCTCTGCCAGATCTGTGCCTTGGACAACCCAAACTGGTGCTCCAGGTCTTCGATCGAGATATCCTCGGACGTACGCAAAACCATTGCGCATATTCCAATCACTCTCTCGAAGTTTTCTCCCAAAACCTGCCTCGGCTTGTCGGGTCCATTATCTCCCACCTTCACTCTTACGTGTTCAATGCCGACCGCCTTCGTCATCTTATGCAGTCTCAAACACGTATTCAAAAGTGTGTAGGCTACCTGGTTGAGCCGATCCTCAGATGGAACAGCCCCTTTCAGTACTCCCAGGGTATATGCCAGATCTAACTAGACCACCATATCCCTTTTAGCCTCCAAAATATCCTCCTCAATTGCATTTTTCGACATAACAATGTCTCCTTTCTTTGTGCTATTT
>JAAVZA010000042.1 GCA_022791395.1 Clostridia bacterium | reverse complement strand
TATATAAAAATAACATTGAAATTTTTTGTGTTACTAAAAATGTATTATTTTTTTACTTTTTGAAATAATTTTTTGCTTTCTATTATGTTTTGATTTAATTAAGATATCAATATTATACCATTTATTCATATATTGTAAATAACAGAAAAGAAATTAATTTCTTTTCTGTTATTTTTAATTACTATTTCTCTACACTTCTATTTGCTATTTCTATTGCTTTTGTTACTATATTACCACAGTCCTTTGAAGAAACGTTTGCCCAACTTCCTCCATCTTTTTTTACTTGTTCATATACACCTAATTCTTTTGCTATTTCTTCTCTTAAGTTGTTAGAGATTAATTTTGAATTTCTGGACATAATAAATACCTCCCTTGATTCATAGAAAATACTTTTTAATTCTTTAATTCATATCAAAGTAATTGATGTTTTTTAATTATTAAATATTTTCATAAAAGTATTATATGTCGAATTTTAGTTTTTAAACGTGATAATTTTTGGATTTTTAACATAAATTTGAAATTATTAAAGATTTTTATATTACATAGTTAAAGTTCCATCTGGTGTATTTTGAATTAGTAATATATCTTCTTCTCTTCCATTTTCAGCATTTATATATACTAAAAAATCTGATCCATCTACTGTTCCTTTAAATTCCCAGCATAATAGCTCTGTTTTAAATTCTGTTGGGATTATTGCTAAACTTTCACTTTTTATTTCTAAATTTTTATTTAAGGTTTTCTTTGCTTCTTCTTTAGTTATTGTTGCACCTTGAATATCTCTTTCTTTATGTGAGTTTAAATATCCTGTAGTTTCTATTCCTAATACTTCTCCATTATCTAATGCTACTTTTAGTTTTATTAAATCCGAGTATACTGTTACATCATTTTGATTATAAGCATAGTTTATTGTTACAATTCCTTGTTGTTTTAAATAATAAGTTTCTTTCATGTTTGGAAATCCTTTTTGATTTAAGAAATTTTTTCCTATTTCATTTGCTTGTTCAGTAGAAATTGATTCTGCTTGTACCTCTCTATTATAATTTGCAAATACTATATGTCCACCTTTTTTTGAAATTGATATAGTAGCATCATTTTCTTCATTTTTTAGTTTTACATATAAATCATATGAAGGTATATTTCCATTTTCTGAAAATCCATTTGATGTTATTTCTTCTATTCTTTCTTCCCCAAAATATTCTTTAGCAATTTGTTTGGCTTTTTCTTCATCTATCTCTTCACCAGTTAATCCAACTCTCTCTGGATTCGTCATATGTTCCGAATATGCTCCATCATATATTAATCCTGAATATTCATGAAAATTTTCTTCAAGGTTTGAAAAACTGTCTTTTGAAATATTACTTACTTGTTGTGCAAATGCTACATTTCCTTTTTTAGTTAATTCTCCCCAAGATATTCTTCCTTCATTCATATCGCTTGATAATTGAGTTAGTGTGTTTTTTAATTCTACACTATAATTGTGTAAATTTGTAAGATTATTTAAATCTTCTTCTGTTAATGCCTCATTATATATATTTTTTCTTGATAAGGTATAACTATAATCACTTACTTGATTTAAGAATTTAGAAGTATTTTCTAATTCCACACTTTCTATTGGAAGTGATGATAAATAACTTTGGGCAAGTCCAGCTTCCCTCCAAAGATGTGTCAAAGTTTGTGCTCCATGTTCTGGTGTAGTAGATATCAAGGATTTTGCAAGATATGCTTCTACATTTTGCACATAGTCTACTAGCTCAAAAAATGCCATATTGTATGAGTTTTCTGATAATTGTTTAATAGTTTGTTCCCTTTTATAAGTAAACACTCCAAATCCTACAACAATTGCTCCTAATATTACTATCACACTAAGCATATGCCTATCCTTTAATCTGTTTTTCCAATCTGTCACTTTTTCTCTTAAATTCATACTTTTTCTTCCTTTCTTCTCTATTTACAAAATCTATGTTTTCCTATTTTTTTAACAAGTGGTCTTGACCATATCCATTTGTTTGTTGCAGTGTCAGGATTAAAGTAATAAATACATCCATTGGTTGGATCCCATCCATTCATTGCATCCTGCGCTGCCTTTAGGACTGTTGATCCTTCTTTTATAGGTACATTTATTTGACCATCTGCTACTGCAGTAAATGCACCTTTTTCATATATTACACCTGCTATAGTATTAGGAAATTTTGAATCCTTTACACGATTTAATATTACTGCTCCGAACTGCTACTTGTCCTTCATATGGTTCTCCTCTAGCTTCTCCATTTATAGCTCTTGCCATCAATTGTAAATCATTTGTAGAACCATTGCTTGCAGCATATACTTTATTTTTATTACTAATATCTATAAATATAATTATTCCTACTATTGTAGATATTAATAATATTATAATAGTAAGAATTTTTAATATTTCTTTCATTATTTACCTCCTTAAAATTCAAAGAATTTTGTACTTTTTGTATTAATTTTTCACTATTACAATTTTATAGACTGAATATTTACAATTAGTTTGTATTTTTTTTCATAAAATATTCTAATTTTTTAAAATTTTTGATAAAATTTTAATATGATAAAAATTTAAATAGTTTTACAAAATATTTATAACTCTAAATGGAGGTTTTTTATGAAAAAAGTTTTAATTTTTTACGCTGCTTATGGTGGTGGACATTTATCTGCTGCTCGTTCTATTAAAGAATATTTAGAAGATAATTATAAAGATATAGAAGTTAATTTAGTGGATTGTATGAAATATGTTAATAAAACTGTAGAAAAAATTACTACTACTGCTTATAATGAAATGGCAAAAAATATTCCTTGGGCTTGGGGAAAAATTTATGCTAAAGCTCGGGAGTGGCCCTATTGCACATATTAGTAATGCTTCTAATAAAGTTATGGCTCTTAAACTTAATAAACTATTACAAGAATTTAAACCTGATATTGTTATTTCTACACATCCTTTTGGCTCACAAATGTGTACTGTTTTAAAAAAAGCTGGCAAAATTGATTGTAAAATTGCCACTATAATGACTGATTATGCTCCACATGACCAATGGCTGGTTAATTTTGACCTAGTAGATTATTTTTTTGTTGCACATGATGGTATGAAAAAAGCCTTAACAGAAAAAGGAATTGATGAAAATAAAATTTTTGCTACTGGTATTCCTCTTTCAAATAGATTTTTAAAACATTATAATAAATTAGATATATTAAAAGACTTTGGGCTACAAGAAAATAAAAAAACTATTTTATTTTTTGCTGGTCGGAGAATTTGGCCTTGGTAAATCAAAAACTTATGATTTATTACATACATTAGCAAATGATTTTGATAATATTCAAGTTGTAGCAATTTCTGGAAGAAATGAAAAAATGAAACGTAGTTTTGAATATTTAGTAGAAAAAGAGCATAAAGAAGAATCTATTAAAGTACTAGATTATACTACAAAAATTCCTGAACTTATGAGTATTGCAGACTTAGTTATTACAAAGCCTGGCGGGCTTACTACTTCTGAAAGCTTAGCATCACGGTTTACCAATTATCGTTATTAACCCAATTCCTGGTCAAGAGGAAGAAAATGCTACATTTTTGGAAGAAAAGAAAGTTGCTATTTGGATTAAGAAAAACGATAATGCAAAAGATGTTTTAGAAAAATTATTTAGTTCTCCTGAAAAGATGCAAGAAATGAAAGTAAATGCGCGTCTTCTAGCTAAGAAGAATTCTTGTAAAGATATTTGTGAAATTGTATTTAAGTAACACCAGCGGGATGTTTTCACATCCCGCTGGTGTTTCATTACTCGGAAATCCGTACTAACATGGCTCTTCCGTCGGCATTTCTTTGAAACTGGTAACAGGAATATCCACAGGCCATATTATGCCATTTTTCGGCAGGCTTGAAGTCGAAAGTAAGAGTGCAAATATCCTCCAACTCTTCCTCTATCCGCCAGTTATAAATGACATTTCTCTGTAAATAGAGCTTCTGGCCTACTACCATTGTGATTTCAGGCATTTGAGGATTTTCCTCCTGCACCTTCTTCTTTTTGTATCTCGCTAATTTAGCGTAATCCAAAATGATTTTAAACATAAAACGCCCTCCTTCATGTCTTATGTAAATATTTTATATTTTATTCAAACAATTGTCAATGCCTTAACTAAAATGTATCATATATCATATATTAGTACTATGGGGGGATATTTTTTTGAATGGTTTATTAGACAATGCTTCTAGTACAGAATTAATTGCACTTGCTGGATTTTTCGCAGTTATGATTAGTCAAGGACTAAGTCAAGAAGAAATTGCTAGACTTGCTAGTTTTTTCTCTGCTGTAGGTGATAATTTAGGTATTATTTCTAGTAGTAGTCCTATTCCTAGCAATAATATTGGTTCAAAAAAATAATACTATATCATTTCTATAGTATTATTTTTATATTTTACCTATAATTCTCTTCTTCCTTCTAAGGCTTTTGTAAGAGTTACTTCATCTGTGTATTCTAGATCTCCTCCAACTGGAATTCCATGTGCTATTCTTGTTACTTTTATTCCAAGTGGTTTTACAAGTTTTGAAATATACATTGCTGTTGCTTCCCCTTCTACTCTTGGATTTGTTGCAAGTATCAATTCCTTTACAATCTCTGGATTTAATCTGGATAATAATTCTTTTAATTTTATATCATCTGGCCCTATCCCATTCATTGGAGAAATTGAACCATGTAATACATGGTATACACCTTTAAATTCATGTGTTTTTTCCATTGCAATTATATCTTTAACATCTTCTACAACACATATTACACTTTCATCTCTTTTGGGATTTGCACAAATTATACATGGATCTGTATCTGATATGTTATAACATTTAGAGCAATATTTTAAATTTTGTTTTGCATCTAGTATTGATTTTACAAACTCATTTGTTTCTTCCTCAGTTGCATCTAACATATGGAATGCTAATCTTACTGCTGTTTTATGTCCTATACTAGGTAACTTTTCAAAGCTCTCTACTAATTTTTCTATTGATGGTGAATAATATGACATATTTTTCTCCTTTTACATTAATCCTGGAATGTTATATTTTCCCATTGAAGCAGCTTGGGCTGCATCTACTTTTCTTAAAGCTTCATTCGTACAAGTTAAAATTAAATCTTGCAACATTTCTACATCTTCTGGATCCACTACTTCTTTTTTTATTATTATTTCTTTTATCTCTTTTGTTCCAGATACTTTTACAGTTATTGCTCCTCCACCAGCGGTTGCCTCAAATTCTTTTACTGCTAGTTCTTCTTGAGACTTTTCTAAATCAGCCTGCATTTTTTTTGCTTCTTTCATTAAATTGTTTAGATTCATTCCTCCGAATCCTCCACCCATTCCTGGGAATCCTCCTCTTTTTGACATTCTAAATTCCTCCTTTTTAATCAATTATATCTACTGGTATATCTAAGCCTTTTATTACATTTTCTATATTATTTTCTTCTTTTGGTACATATTCTTTTGCATCTATATATTTTACTCTCATTTCTTTTCCACAGTTTAAAGCAACTAATTTTGTTATTTCATTTATATTCTCTGGTTTTTCTAGCATTGATTTTCCAAATGTAGTTAACCCATTTGGAAATATAACTTCCAAAGTTAAATCATCCTTCTCTTTTGCTTTTGTTCCTATTAAGTTTGAATATAATACCATTCTTCCACTGTTTTTTAATGTATCTAATACATTTTTCCAATATTCTTCACTTGGTATGTTTTGTACATTTACATTTGGCTTTTTCTTTTCTATTACTACTGGTTCAATATTCGGTTTTACAGTCTCTACATTCTTTTTAGTTTGTTCTATTCTAATATTTCCTGAATTTATCCTTTGCTCTAATTCTTGTACTTTTCTCCTTAAGTCTTCTATTCCATCTAATTCTGCAGTAGTACATAATTTAATAATTCCTGCTTGTAACATTATTTCTTTTTGTGATGACCATTTAATGTTATTTTCTGTTTCTGATAAAGAATATATCATTCCAATAAGTCTATCTTTTGATATCTTAGTAGTAAGTTCTTCTATTTTTTTTAATTCTTCATTATTATATAAAGATAAATCTTTACTTGTTTTATATATTAGAATATCTTTTATGTATTTTATAATTTCCCATAATAAATTTTGTATGTCTTTTCCATCTTTTAAAACTTCATTTACTGCTCCTAATGCTTCTTCTGCATTGTTATTTATTATATTTTCTACAATTCTACTTACAAATGTAGTTTTTGGTATTCCTACTAATTCTTTTACCTTATCTTCATCTATACCTTTATTTCCTTCTTGCACACATCTTTCTAGTATACTTAATGCGTCTCTTGCAGCACCTTCTGATAATACTGCTATTGTTTTCAAGGCTTCACTTGTTATTTCTATATCTGCTTCTTTGCAAACTACTTCTAATCTCTTTACTATATCTTCATTTGAAATCCTTTTAAAATCAAATCTTTGACATCTAGATAATATCGTTGCTGGTAATTTTTGAGGTTCTGTTGTAGCAAGTATAAATTTCACATGTGCTGGTGGTTCTTCTAAGGTTTTTAGTAAAGCATTAAAAGCACCTGTTGATAACATATGTACCTCATCTATAATATATACTCTATACTTAGCAAGTGTTGGTAAAAAATTTACTTCGTCACGTATGGCTCGTATATCTTCTACACTATTATTTGATGCGGCATCCATCTCTACAACATCTGTTAATGAACCAGATAAAATTGCTTTACAAATTTCGCATTCGTTACAAGGTTCCCCATCTTTTGGATTTAGACAATTAATTGCTCTTGCAAATATTTTTGCACTAGAAGTTTTACCTGTTCCACGACCACCATTAAAAAGGTATGCATGTCCTATTCTATTTGAGACGATTTGATTTTTTAATGTCCTTGTTATATGATCTTGTCCTACAAGTTCATTAAAGGTTAGTGGTCTAAATTTTCTATATAACGCTGTATATTCCAAATTATTCACCCCTTATAAAAAGTCCTTACATCTCTATGGAAAACAACTTCCACATAAATACACTACTTATTGCTGCTTCGTTCCCGACCTGACAAGGTTCATAGCTTTTTATTGGTGTTGCTCTCCATACAGATGTAAGTACTTAGGTATCATATGTATTATAGCCTAAAATATTAATTTTAGCAATAGTTATCTTGTATGTTTTTGTTATCTCTTAAATACAATATCATTTTCATTTATTTGATAATTTGTTGTTCCTTCTTCTATAAGGTTCCCACTAGGCATTTTAGCTTCTACCTCTGCTTTATATTTTTTCCCTGATTTTAGCTCTACCCTAATATCAAATGATATACTAAATTTTATTTCTTCATTTGACAAGCCTATTTTTCCAAGTATTGTTCCATCATGTTTAATCTCTTCATCTACATCTGATATATAATTTCCTAAATTCTCATTTACACATCTAAATAATATTAGCCCACCTTGATTTGCTATTTTTAGATTTTCTATATTTGAAGTTTCATCTCCTACATATACTAATTCATTATCTATTTTATATTCTTCTTTATTATTAAATATTCCTGTATTTGGCTTATATATATTTACATTTCCTTGTATTGGTTTTCTTTCTATTTTAAAATTATCTATTATAATTTTATCTATTATCTCTTCTTCCGAATAGTTTTTATTTTTAATTATATCTATATAAATATCATTACTTTGTAAAAGCTTCAAATTCCATTTAGTAGTAGACTCTTCTTTTTCTGTTCCACCAGCTGTACTTATTATCATTATTTTAGATATTTTAAATGGCACATTAGTTTCGCCCTCAACACTATATTTTACCATTATACTTAATATTACAACACCAATAATTGCTACAATAAATATTGCAATATATTTTTTTATAAAGCTCTTTCTATCCACAGCTTTTCTCCTTTCAAAATTTGTTTTACAAATTTTGTACTTTTACCCCTTCGTATTTACTTCTTATATTTTACATTGCAAGTTTTGGCGAAGAGGGTGGGATTCGAACCCACGGTAGAGTACCACCCTACGTATGTTTTCGAGACATACACCTTAAACCACTCGAGACACCTCTCCAAATGTTTATTTATTTTTTATTTTTCTTAATTCTTTAAAGAAATTTTTTAATAATTGCTCACATTCTTTTTGTAATATTCCTGTTTCTATTTCTACTTTATGATTAAATGTAAAGTCTTCTAATAGATTTAAAACAGATCCACATGCTCCTGTTTTTGAATCCATGGTTCCTATGTATACTTTTTTTATTCTAGACTGAATTAGTGCACCAGCACACATTGAACAAGGTTCTAATGTAACATACATCTCACAATTTGTTAATCTCCAGTTATTTAATTTTTTACTAGCTTTTTGAATTGCGATTATTTCTGCATGTCTTGTAGTATCTTGTTTTTCCTCTTTTACATTATGTGCTCGTGCAATTATTTTTCCATCATTTACTATTACTACTCCAACTGGTACTTCTAACTTATCATATGCTTTTACAGCCTCTTTTAAGGCTTCTTTCATAAATTTTTCTTCCATTTATTGCTCTTTCTTTAAATTAATATTATATGTTATCTTAATTTTTTTCATTTTAACATATACCTATAGAAAAGTAAATATTTTAATTCTCCATTACAGTATAATCTGTTACCTCGCAAACTATAATTATAAAATCGGATCTTATAAAGATATATATTTATTCTTTATATATTTTTTCTAATAGTGCCTCCTCCAAAGTCTTTGAGAAGTTTATTTTTAATTCTTCTGCCTTGGTATTTATCCATTTAGGAATATTTACTGTTTTCTTTACTAATTCTTTTCCCCACTTTTCTGCAAACACACTAATATCTACTATTACATATGTTTTAAATTTAGAAATATAATCCCATTCTTCTAGTTCTAAACCTTTTTCAAATTCCTCAAATGTTATTTCTTCTATTTTACTCGCTTTTGGTATCTTTTTCCCATCTTCTATTTCATCTAAAATTAGTCCTGCAATTAAATCTTCTGCCATATGAATAGCATCCTCTAAAGTATTTCCGCAAGTAGAAGCATTTGTATTTAATGCTTTTGTTAAATCTGGCACAAATACAGAATATCCTCCTTCTTTTTCTTCATAAAATAATACTGGATAAATAACTTTCACAAATATACATCTCCTTTATTATATACTATTCAAATTGGGTTATTTTAACCCTGCCTGCTTTAGAATACTGTTAAGTGTTCCTTTAGGTATATCTCCTTTATGATTTGGTATTGGTATACTACCGTTTTATCTCACTATGTCTATATATATAATGAGAACCATTTGTATGATGATGATACCAACCTTTTGATAGCATCATTTTTTCTAATTCACGAAATGTCATCTTTAACCTTCTTTCATAGTATAACACGTATTATACGTATTATCAATATTTTTTAATTTGTTTTTGGATTTTTTTAGAAATAATTTTTTTGAATTATATTTTGAAATACTACATATGTATATTTAATATATTGACCTTAAATTAAACTTTGGTGTTCCCAGGCGGACTCGAACCACCATCGGTCGCTTAGGAGGCGACTGCTCTATCCTGCTGAGCTATGAGAACATTTTTCTTTGTTAGTATATAATATTTTGTATTTTATTTCAATATTTTAATTGAAAATTGTGTAATAACACTGTATAATTATTTATAAATTATATTTTATAAGGAGTTTAATATGCAGAAGATTTTGGGTTATATGAGAAAAGCAATTGAAGATTATAATATGATTAATGATGGCGATAAAATCGCTATTGGATTATCTGGTGGTAAAGATTCAATTAGTATGCTTATGGGATTTAAAGCTTTTCAAAGGTTCTATCCTAAAAAATTCGACATTATTGCTGTTTCAGTTAACCCTGGTTTTGAATATTTTGATAGTGATTTATTAAGAAAAACTTGTCAAAATCTTGAAGTACCTTTTTTTGAAGAAGTTAGCCATATTAAAGAAATTGTTTTTGATATTAGAAATGAAAAAAATCCTTGTTCTTTATGTGCCAATTTACGTCGTGGTATTTTAAATAGTGTAGCTATACGTGAAGGTTGTAACAAAATTGCTTTAGGGCATAATGAAGATGATGTTCTAGAGACTTTTTTACTTAATTTATTCTATACTGGCTCTATTTCAACTTTTGCTCCTATAAGCTATATGGACAGATCAAAAATAACTCTTATTAGGCCACTCATTTATGCTCCTGAAAAAGAAATTAGGAATTTTGTTAAAAGAAATAATATAATTATTATGCAAAAGTCTTGTCCTATGGATGGGGTTTCTAAAAGGGAAGATATGAAAAAAATGATTAGAGATTTAAAAATAGATATTCCTCACATTAGAGCTAATTTATATGGTGCTATTAAGAGAAGTAATATAAAAGGGTGGGAAAGGGAGCCCCAATAAACCAGGCTCCCTCCAAGAATGTTTCCATAGCTCAGTATCCGATAACAGCTCTCACGAATGATTTGGAAATAATCTGCATCCCCAGGTCTTTAGAAATTTCCTGCACCTGCGAATAATCTAGATCTTTTCCCGGAAAGAACAGAAAAATCTGTCCTCTCTTGTACCGTATTGTGAATTTGCCTTGATAATGCCCTCTCACAACGCTGTCTACTTTCTTTTTAGAAAGCCTTTTTTCTGTTATCACCATCTTGGTCATAAAACACCCTCCTTTACTCGTTGATATATACATTATATATAATTTTACATAATTAGTCAATTCCCAACTTTATCTAAAATTACTTGTAAATTAGCTAAAGTATTTATATAATAATATATATTGTTGTTTAGTAGTATATATCTAAAGGAGGATATTTCATGAGAAAAAAAATACTACATAGTATTTGGCGGTTATGCCAAGTAGGAAGAGATTTATCGATTACTATTATAATAATTGCTATTCTTGTTATGATGTTTGTACTGTACTCAATTTTAACAAGAAAAGTTCTTCTTATCATTATTATAATAATAGCATTTATGTCTAGCTATTTGATTAACTTTTTAACTTCGCTGTTTGATCATTTAGCAGACTGGCTTGAGAGACGAATCTAGGACATCCAAAATCCACCAATACGAGTCTTGTATTGGTGGATTTTCCCTTTTTATTTTATCATATTTAATACTGCTTGTTTTAGTTCTTCTAATTTTTCATTTGCTTTTTCATCACTGGTTTCTTTTATTCCCATATAGAATTTTATCTTTGGTTCTGTTCCTGATGGACGAGCACAACACCACGCATCATTTTCTAATTCATAATATAGTACATTTGATACTGGTAATTCTATCTTTGTTATTTTTCCTGTTTCTAAATCTTTAGCTTCACTTATGCTATAATCTTTTATGGCTTTTACTTTGTAATCTCCAATTTGTGTTGGTGAATTTTTTCTTAAATCTTCCATTATTTGTTTTATTCTTTCTGCACCTTCTGCCCCCTCTATTGTTATTGATGCTGCAGCCTCTTTATAATATCCATATTTTTTATATATATTATCCATTTGGTCACAAAGTGTTAATCCTTTAGATTTGTAATATGCAGCAGCTTCACATAGCATCATTACTGCTGTTATTCCGTCTTTATCTCTTGCATGTGTTCCAACTAAACATCCATAACTTTCTTCAAATCCGAATGCATATGTTTTATCACCGGTTTGTTCAAATTCTCTTATTTTTTGTCCTATATATTTAAATCCTGTTAATACTTCTACTAATTCTAGATTATATCCTTTAGCAATAGCATCTGCTAAATTTGTTGATACTACTGTTTTTATAAATACACCGTTTGGTTGTAGTATCCCTTTTTCTTTTCTTTGACTTAATACATATTCTGCAATCAACATTGCTGACATATTTCCTGTAAATGTTTTATATTCTCCAGTTCTTGAATCTTTTGCAAATACTCCTAGTCTATCTGCATCGGGATCTGTTGCAGTTATTATGTCTGCATCTACCTTTTTTGCAAGTTCAATTGCAAGTTTAAATGCTTTTGGATCTTCTGGATTTGGATAATCAACTGTTGGAAAATTTCCATCAGGCAATTCTTGCTCTGGTACTACATAAACTTGTTCAAATCCTAATTCCCCTAATATTCTTTTAACTGGTTTGGCACCTGTTCCATGTAATGGTGTATATACTATTTTTAAGTTTCTTGATTGTTCTTTTATTATATCTTTATTTAATGATAATTTTTTTAGTTCTTCTATATATTTTGAATCTATTTCTTCTAATACTGTATTATATAGTCCTTTTTCGATTGCTTCTTCTTTTGACATTGTTTTTATTTTTGAATAATCTTCTACTTGTTTCACTTCATTTATTATATCTTTATCTATTGGTGATACAATTTGTGCTCCATCTTCCCAATATACTTTATATCCATTATATTTAGGTGGATTATGACTTGCTGTAATCATTATTCCGGCACGTACATCCAAGTTCTCTTGTTGCGAATGATAATTCTGGAACTGGTCTTAATTCTTCAAATACATAAGTTTTTATTCCATTTGCATTTAATATTAATGCTGTTTGTTCACTAAATTCTTTTGACATATGTCTTGAATCATAGCTAATTGCTACTCCTTTTTCACTAGCCCCTTTTTTTATAATATAATTTGCTAAGCCTTGTGTTGCTTTTCCAACTGTATAGCGGTTCATTCTGTTTGTTCCTATTCCAATTATTCCTCTAAGTCCTGCTGTACCAAATTCTAAATCTTTATAAAACCTATCTTTTATTTCTTCTTCGTTTCCTTTTATACTTATTAATTCCTTTTTTGTTTCTTCATCAAATGTAGAATTATTGCACCATTGTTCATATTTTTTTAAATATTCTTCCATAATTCTTATCCTTTCCCCATTAATTATTGGTTTAATGGAACCATTTTTTATAGCTGTATTCTATAACTAAAAAAGTTAGATGTCAATTTTTTTCATCTAACTTTTTGTAATAATTATTTCTTGTTTTTTATAAAATCTAAATATAAGTTTTTAGCAGTTTCTGGGCTATCTACACCTTCTGCATTTTTTACAGGTGCAAACTCTTCCTCTCTTTTTACTCTCATAATAGCCATATCATTTAATCTTTCAAAAGCATCAAATATAAATGCTTCAAATTTGTATGCATTTGGTTCTTGAGGTACTACTATAACTCCATTTTCATCTATATATTTTGCTTTTTTAAAGGCACTATGGTATGGTAATTTATTTATTGATATTTCTTCTACTGCTTTTATATTAAATAAATTACATAGTATATGTGATTCTCCATATAGTAATTCACCATTTTCATCAATAGCTTCTGCCATTTCATCTGTAATTTCTGTATATTCTATAACACTTGGTTTATTATCTTTTTTACAAAATACTCCTACTTTTTCTTTAGGATTATTTTTTACAACCGATTTACCTGCTGCTAAACATTTTCTATTTATTGCAAGTCCTGTAAGAATTGGATCTACCATTTTTGCAAGTACATTGTCTACTCCTGCAATAAAAATCCATTCTATTCCTCTACTTCTCATATCTTCTAAAATGCCTTCTTTTCTCATTGCTTCAAAAATTCCACCATGTCCATCTGCAGCTTGTTTTACCATTCCTTTATCATCCACTAATATTTTTCCAGTAGTATCTATCATTGGCATTTCATTTTGAATAAAGAATTTTACATTTTCTTCTCCCATTTCAAAATAATTATGGCGTTTAAAGAATTCTTGTGTTTGAGAATTATTTTCTTTACTAGTCATTATATACCATGGAATAACTGCATCATATTTTTCTATAGCTTCTCTAATAGTTTCTGATAATAATGTAAATAATGGCCTTTTAGGATTTACCTCTAATTCAAAGGTTCCTTTTGGTCCATCATGTCCAAGCCTTGTTCCTTGTCCTCCTGCCATTGTTACTACAGCATATCTTCCACTTTTGATTATTTCTGTTCCATCTTTTTGGTATTTTTCTTTTTCTTCTTTTTCTAATTTCTCTTTATCAACATATGGTAATGGTTCAATGTCAAAATTTTTAAAATCTTTCTTTCCTTTTGTTTCTTCATATAATTTTTGCATATGATCAAAATCTATCTTTAATATTTGATCTAATAATTCTTCTTTCTTAGCTTCAATTAACTTATCATAGCATCTTAATAATTGTTCTTGTTTATATTTTTTTAATATCTTTTCAACTTGTTCTAATTTTTCATCCATCTGATTACTTCCCTTCAGCTTGTTATACTATAAAATAGTATGCTTATTAATGCTAATATATTATACCAAAATTTATAATAAGTCAATAGTAAAAGTTGCTTATAACAATAATAAAAAACAATAGCAAACAACAAAAATACTTGTTTTAATTAGTTTCGTAACTAATATACCTTTTGTATTTTAACTGTTTACTATTAATTATAATTTTATATTATTTTTTTATTATTTTCACTGGTTTTATATTCTGTGAAAACTTCTTTTATTTCTTTTATACCAGAGGTATTTAATACAAAATCATTTTTATCTAAAATTGCATTTATCTCTTTATATTTAGAAATTTCATGACAATTTATTACTGTTATTTCCTTGTCTTTTATATCTTTGGTTACCTTATCTATATTTTTATTTGCTATTTCTAAATATTCTTTATTTCCATCTACTATAATGTTTATTGCTTGTACATCTTTTAGTAGAGTTTTTATTTCGTCTTTAATTTTACTGAATTTACAAACAGGTCTACTGTTCCAGTTGATTTCTAATATTCTATTTTGTGTTTCTGCTTTCAAATTCATTTTTGATAGTAATTCTTCTATATTATCTTTTATTCCACTTTCAAGTATTGTTAATACTTTCTTGTTTTCATTTATTGTTTTATTAATATAAGGCAATAACATTGTAGTTAAATGCCAATCATTCACATAGAAACTGCATACTCTAGTTACATTATTTCCATTTTCTCTCATGTTTACTTCCCCTTTTTTCTTTTGTTTTTGACCACTGGTAAATTTTACCATTGTTACAAATATATGTCAATAATATTTCACAATAAATACAAAAAGTTTTTCGACATCCTATATACTTTTTTAAATATATGTATATTTTTTTTGTTTTGGTTAATACTTTTTTTAAAGAGATATTTTTACAATTTAAGTATTTTTTTAAAATATTTAAAATTATAGTAATTGTTTTTAATAATTTCTTATTTTGAATTATTTAGGATTTATTATTATTAATTACTATCTTTACAATATTTTAATTTATACCTAATAATAGGAGGTTTTTTTATGAATACTCTATTAAATATTATATGTAGTAAAAAAGTAAAATATTCCATTTTGGTTTTATTTTTACTATTTTTATATGTAACTATTTGTGCTTTTTCATATGTAGAAGCTGTATCTACTGATATTGCAAATAGCGTGTTTAGACTTCATGTTATTGCAAATAGTGATAGTAAGGAAGATCAAGATTTAAAATATATTGTTCGTGACAATGTTCTAGCCTATATGAATGACCTTTGTAAAGACACTAAATCTAAGGAAGAAGCAATTAGAATTGCTAATGAACATTTAGATGAATTCAAACAAGTTGCAATGGATACTATAAAAGAAAAAGGTTTTAATTATGATGTAACTGTTGAAATAGGAAATTTTTCATTTCCAACAAAAACCTATGGTGATATAAGTTTGCCTAGTGGATATTATGATGCGCTAAGAATTAAAATTGGTAATGCTGATGGTAAAAACTGGTGGTGCGTAATGTTTCCTCCTTTATGCTTTGTGGATGTAAGTTCTGGTATTGTTCCTGATGAATCTAAAGAAGCAATAAAAAAAGATTTGTCAGATGAAGAATTTAGTCTAATTTCTAACGAAGAGGATTCTAAAATTAGTTTTAAATTTAAACTTATAGAATTCTTTCAAAATGCAAAGATTACTACTGCTAAGAATTAAAATAAAAAAGTATCTCTTTTTATGAGATACTTTTTTACTTTTCCATTGAATTTTATATAATAAAAGAAAATCTGATAATCTTATACAATTTACTTCATTATGTTTTATAAACATATATATAATTAATATCCAAATACTTTATTTATCAAATTACTAAAAACTGTTGTAAATAACAATTATTTATGGTATATTTTTTACTAGTAGGGTATATTAATACTCTATTTTTGTTATGTATAAAATTTTCCTAGGAGGAATTTAATTTGGATAAATTAGTTATTAAAGGTAAAACACGTTTAAAAGGTGAAGTTTTAATAGGTGGTGCAAAAAATGCTGCTGTTGCAATACTTCCTGCAAGTTTACTTAATGATGGAATTTGTACTATTGAAAATTTACCTAATATTAGTGATGTTAAATGTCTTTTAGAAATTATTGAAGCTTTAGGTGCTAAGATTACTTGGATTTCTAAAAATTCTATTACTATTGATTCTAGAAATCTTGCTTGTACTAATGCTCCTTTAGAACTTACAAGAAAATTTAGGGCTTCTTATTATTTAATTGGCTCTTTACTTGGTAGATGTAAAAACGTGCAAGTTGGTATGCCTGGTCGGATGCAAGCTTGGAGCAAGACCAATTGATCAACATATTAAAGGTTTTGAAGCTCTTGGTGCAACTGTTGAAGTTGGTCAAGGTAATATTACAGCTCATGCAGATAAGTTAGTAGGTACTTCAATTTATATGGATATGGTTTCTGTTGGAGCTACTATTAATGTTATGCTTGCAAGTGTTTTAGCAGAAGGTACTACAATTATTGATAATGCTGCAAAAGAACCTCATGTTGTTGATGTTGCAAACTTCTTAAATGCTATGGGAGCTGATGTTCGTGGAGCTGGTACTGATGTTATTAAAATTAATGGTGTAGAAAAATTATCACGGAAATGTTACTTATTCTGTTGTTCCAGACCAAATTGAAGCAGGTACTTTTATGCTTGCTGCTGTTGCATCTCAAGGTGATTTAGTTATTAAAAATTGTATTACTAAACATTTAGAGTGTATCACTGCTAAAATTATAGAAATGGGAGCTCATGCTGAGGAAACAAATGGAGATACTATTCATGTATGGTGTGACCAAAGAACTAATAAAACTAATATTAAAACATCACCATATCCTGGCTTTCCTACTGATTTACAACCTCAAATGGGTGTCGTTCTATCTTTATCAGATGGTACAAGTATTATCAATGAAAGTATTTGGGAATCTAGATTTCAGTATACAGATGAATTAAATAAAATGGGAGCCAAAATTACTGCACAAGGTAAAAGTGCCGTTTTTGAAGGTGTAGATGAATTATATGGTGCTCCTGTTTATGCAACTGATTTAAGAGCAGGTGCAGCGCTTATTATTGCAGGTATTTCTGCAAATGGTGTTACTGAAATTTATAATCTTGAACATATTGATAGAGGTTACGAAAACATTGAAGAAAAATTCAAAAATATTGGTGCAAATATCGAACGTATAAGTGTTGATGATTAATAGCAAAGGACGAAATAATAAATTATGTTAAAATTTTGTAGTTTATATAGTGGAAGTACTGGTAATAGCTTATTTATAGAAAGTGATAATGTTAAATTATTAGTTGATAGTGGTGTAAGTGCAAAAAAAGTTGAAGATGGTTTAAATTCTATTGGCGTTAATATTAGTGATATTGATGCCATTTTAGTTACACATGAACATTCAGACCATGTTCAATCTTTAGGCACTATTTCTAAAAAATTTAATATTCCTGTTTATGCAAATTCAAGAACTTGGGATGCTATGCCTTTACAAAAAGATAAAATTAGTGATAATAATATTAAATTTTTTAATAATGAAGAAAATTTTGAAATTGGTGACTTTGTTATTCATCCTTTTAGCATTCCCCATGATGCTGCAAATCCTTGTGGGTTTAGTTTTGAATGTGATAAAAATAAGTTTAGTATCGCAACTGATTTAGGGCATATGACTAATAATGTTATAAGTAATTTAGATGGTTCTTCTTTTTTATGTTTAGAGGCTAATTATGACCCTGAAGTTTTAAAGTGTTCTAAATATCCATATCTTTTAAAAACTAGAATTTCTGGTCCAAATGGCCATCTATCTAACAAACTTGCTGGACAAACTATATCTCATTTGATTAACTCAGGACTTAACAAAGTAGTTTTAGGACATTTATCTAAGGAAAATAATTTTCCTGAACTTGCTTTACATACTGTTTATGAGGAACTTGCTATAAATAATTTTTCAAGTGATTCTGTTAGTTTAAGTGTTGCAAGCAGAGTCGAGCCAAGTGAAATTTTTGAAATTGCTAGTTCTCCTGTAAGTTGCAAGAATTAGGAGGTATTATGCTAAATATTAATATAGTTTGTGTTGGTAAAATTAAAGAAGATTACTTAAAATCTGCTATTAACGAATATTCTAAGCGTTTAAGTAAGTATTGTAATTTAAATTTTATAGAGTTACCTGATGAAAAATTACCTAATAAATTAAATTCTAGTATTATTAATGAGATTAAACAAAAAGAGTGTACTAAGATATTACAAAATATAAAAAAAGATTCTTATGTTATTTGCTTAGATTTAAAAGGTAAAGAGCTTTCTTCAGAAGATTTTTCTAAAAAAATTGAAAATATAGGATTAAATTTTAATAGTACTATTACTTTTATTATTGGCGGAACTTTAGGTCTTACAGATACTGTTCTTATGGAGGCAAATGAACTTTTATGTTTTTCTAAAATGACTTTTCCTCACCAACTTATACGTGTATTTTTACTTGAGCAATTGTTTAGAGCTTTTAAAATTTCTAGAAATGAAACTTATCATTGGTAAGATGTATTGTAATAATAAAATTTTTATATTTAACATTAAATCTCCTTTTTTGGTAATACTACTAAAATATAGGAGGTTTTTTTATGAGTTCATTATGGATTGATTCTACTAAAGATATTAAGAAAAATTTTAGTTCACTTGATAAAGATATATCTGTTGATGTTTGTATTGTAGGTGCTGGTATTACTGGTATTTCTACTGCTTATATGCTTTCAAAGGCTGGTCTTAAGGTTTGTGTTTTGGAAAAAGATAAGGTGGCTTATCATACAACTCGGTAATACTACTCGGAAAAATAACTTCTCAACATGGATTATTTTATAATTACCTTATTAATACTTTTTCTAAAGAGTTTGCCAAAGGTTATTTGGAGGCTAATGAACAAGCTATTTATAATATTAAAAATATTATTGATGAAGAACAAATTGATTGTGATTTTGAGTTTAAAGACAATTATGTTTATACTGATTTAGAAGATGAGATTATTAAAATAAAGCATGAGGTATCTGCTGTAAATTCCCTAGGCTTTGATGCCGAATATATTGATAAATTAAATGTTCCTTTTAATGCCTTGGCAGGTATTAAGTTTAAAAACCAAGCACAATTTAATCCTCTTAAATATATATATGGTCTATGTAAATGTATAATAAATAATAATAGCGAAATTTATGAAAATTCTAAAGTTTATGATATAAAAAGTTCTACTGATAGTTATATTACTTATACTAAAAATAATAATGTACATTCAAAACATGTTGTACTTGCTAGTCATTATCCTATTATTAATGTTCCTGGGTTTTATTTTTTAAAGATGTATCAAGAAGCATCTTATATTATAGGTATAGAGACTAATTCCCCTCTTTTTGATGGTATGTATATTAATACCAAATCTCCAACTACCTCTTTTAGAACAGCTGATTATAATGGTAAAAAAATTCTTTTAGTTGGTGGTTCAGAACATAAAGTGGGTACTAAAGAGGATTTATCAAATTGTTATACTAATTTAGAAAAAGTTGCAAAAGCTCTTTATGCTGATAGCAAAGTGTTATTTAAATGGCAAACTCAGGATTGTGTTTCACTTGATAAAATTCCTTATATTGGTGAATTTTCTACTGTAATGCCAAATGTTTTCGTTGCAACACGGTTTTAAGAAGTGGGGTATGACTACTTCAAACGTAGCAGCTAATATTATCTGTGATAAAATTTTAGGTAAATCTAATCCTTATGAAGATATATTTTTATCTACTAGGTTTAAGCCTATTAAAAATGGTACTGAATTTACTAATATGTTAAAACAAGTTTCTAATTCTTTAGTTTTAGATAAATTTAAAATTCCCAAAGATACTTTGAATGAAATTGGTAGAGATGAAGGTAAGATTGTCGAAGTAGAAGGCAATAAAGTTGGTATTTATAGAGATGCAGCTGGGAAGTTTTTTGCGATAAAACCAGTTTGTACTCATCTTGGTTGTGAACTATCTTGGAATAATTTAGAAAAGACTTGGGATTGCCCTTGCCATGGTTCTAGATTTAGCTATACAGGAAAAAGTTTATATGATCCAAGTATAAAGGATTTAGATTTAATAAATTTAGATTAATTCAATCAAGATAGAGGTTTTTGACATCTTATTATTATCAAAAACCTCTATCTTAATTGAAGCCTTATACTCCCATTATATTATATCCACTATCAGCATATATAACTTGACCTGTTATACTGTCTGCCATACTGCTAAGTAAAAATGTTGCAACATTACCGACTTGTTCAGTGGTTACATTTCTATGTAATGGTGATTTTTCTTCTACTACCGTTAATATTGATGAAAAATCTTTTATTCCTTTTGCAGATAATGTTTTTATTGGTCCTGCTGAAACAGCATTTACTCTCATACCAACTTTTCCTAAATTCTCTGCTAAATATCTAACACTTGCTTCTAATGCTGCTTTCGCAACTCCCATTACATTGTATCCTTCTAATACTTTTGTAGACCCATGATATGTTAAAGTTATTATACTTGCTTGTTCATTTAGCATATCTAGTTCTTTTGCCATTCTTGTAGCAAGTACAAATGAGTATGCACTTACATCAACAGCATGTGAATATCCTTCTTTTGATGTGTATACAAAGTCATTGTGTAAGTCTTCTGTATTTGCATGTGCAATTGCATGAACAATACCATCTATTTTTCCGTTTTCTTCTTTTATTTTAGTAAATGTTTCTTTTACTAATTCATCTTCTGATGCACCATTTAATACATATGCTTTACTTCCTTTAAACTCTTTAATTAATTCTTCTATTTTATCCTTATTCTCTTCCCCCATATATGTAAAAATTAGTTTTGCACCATTTTCATATGCAGCTTTAGCAATTCCAAAGGCTATACTCCACTTGTTTCTTATTCCCATAATTAATATTTTTTTATCTTTTAATAACATTTTTATACCTCCTTATATTCTCCCATATTTCTAAATTTTTCATATCTATTTTCTACAATTTGTTCTGTGTCTAATTTATTTAATTCGTTTATTGTATTAATTATTTCTTTTTTTATACTTTCTGCTACTTTTTTAAAACCTTCTTCTTCATCAACATTTGGTTCTTTTATTATTTTATCTATTACTTTTAAATCATATAAATCTTTTGCAGTTAATTTCATTTTTTCTGCAGCTTCTTTATATTTACTACTATCCTTCCATAAAATAGTACTATAACCTTCTGGCGAAAGTATGGAATAAATTGCATTTTCTAACATAAATACTTTGTTTGCGACACCTATTGCTAGAGCTCCTCCACTGGAGCCTTCTCCTACTACTATTGCTATTATTGGCACTTTTAATCTTGCCATTTCAAACATAGATTTTGCAATTGCTTCTCCTTGGCCCCTTTCTTCTGCACCAATTCCAGGATATGCTCCTTTTGTATCAATAAAAGTAATAACTGGTCTTTTAAATTTTTCTGCTTGCTTCATAAATCGAATTCCTTTTCTATAACTTTCAGGATTAGGCATTCCAAAATTTCTTTCTATATTTTCTTTGGTTCCGTCTTCCTTTTTGTTCTGCAATTATTGTAAAACTTTGATTTTCTATTTTTGCCAGTCCACATACAATTGCTTTATCGTCTTTAAAGTTTCGATCTCCATGTAGTTCTATAAAATCGTCAAATATAGCTTCTATATAATCTAAAGATGTTTTTCTTTTAGTATCTCTTGCTATTTCAACTCTTTCCCATGCAGTAATCTGCTTTTTCAAATTTTAACACCTCCTATTTATGATACTGTATTAGCTTATATAACATATCTTTCATATCTTTTCGTTCAACTATCTTATCTATAAATCCATGTTCTAGCAAAAATTCTGCTGTTTGAAATCCAACTGGCAATTCTTGTTTTATAGTTTGTTCTATAACTCTTGGTCCAGCAAAACCTATCATAGCTTTTGGTTCTGCTAAAATTATATCTCCTAAACTTGCAAATGATGCTGTAACCCCTCCATATGTAGGATCTGTTAATACAGATATATAAAGTAAACCTGCTTCATCTAGTTTTGTAAGTGCTGCTGATACTTTTGCCATTTGCATTAGGGATATAATACCTTCTTGCATTCTTGCACCACCTGATACACAAAATATAATAAGTGGTAATTTTAATTTTATTGCTTGTTCAATGGCATAGGTTATTTTCTCTCCTACTACAATTCCCATACTTCCCATTAAAAATCCGCTATCCATTATGCATATTACAACTTTTTCTCCATTTATACTTCCTGTACCACAGCTAACAGCTTCTTCAAGTCCTGTTTTTTCTCTTAGTGTTTTTAATTTTCTTGGGTAGTCTTCTAAATCTAATGGATTTGTTGTTTCTATATTAAACTCAAATCTCTCATATGTTCCATTATCTATAACTAATTCTATTCTTTTTCCAATGTGCATTCTAAAATAGTGTCCACAATTTGGACAAATATTTAAATTGTCTCTAATTTTTTCTTTATATATAATTTCTTTGCAACCCTCACATTTTACCCATTTACCTATTGGTATATCCACTTTAGATTTTTTATTTTTAACATTTGTGACTTCTCTCTTTTTTATTTTATCAACAATCATTTTCTAGTCCTCTTTCTTCTGGTTTGGAGTTTTTAATATATCTTTTTCAATAAATGAAGTATCAAAGTTTCCTCTAATAAAATCTGGATTTCTTATTATATGAAAAAGGAAATCTCTATTTGTGTTTATTCCGTCTACTACTAGTTCTTCTAATGCTCTTTTCATTTTTGCTATTGCTTCATTTCTAGTTGTTCCATGTGTTATTATTTTTGCAATCATTGAATCATAGTGTGGTGGTATGGTATACCCATTATATATTGCTGTATCTACTCTTATTCCATTTCCACCTGGAAGGTTGATTTCATTAATTTTTCCGTGGACTTGGCATAAAGTTTTTCATAGGGTTTTCAGCATTTATTCTGCATTCTATTGAATGACCACTAAATTTTATATCTTTTTGTTTAAATTTTAATTCTTCTCCTCCTGCTATTTTTATTTGTGCTTTTACTATGTCTATCCCCGTTCTCATTTCAGTTATAGGATGTTCTACTTGTATTCTTGTATTCATCTCCATAAAATAGAAGTTTTTATCACTATCTACTAAAAATTCTACTGTTCCGCAACTTGTATATCCTGCTATCCCTGCTGCTTTTACAGCTGCTTTTCCCATTTTGTTTCTTAATTTGTCATCAATTGCAGTTGATGGTGTTTCTTCTATTATTTTTTGATGATTTCTTTGAATTGTACAGTCTCTCTCACCTAAATGTACTATATTTCCATGTTCATCAGCTAATATTTGTATTTCTACGTGTCTTGGATTTTTTATAAATTTTTCTATGTAAATTTCGTCATCATTAAATGAGTTTTTTGCTTCTTGTTTTACAATATTGTAGTTTGTTTCTAATTCATTACTATTATTTACTATTCTAATTCCTTTTCCACCACCACCTGCTGCTGCTTTTAGCATAACAGGATAACCTATTTTTTTAGAAATTATGGCTGCATCTTTTAAGCCTTTTACACTTCCATCTGAACCAGGTATAACTGGAACTCCAGCCTCTTTCATGAGCTCTTTACTATTTGATTTATTTCCTAATAAGTTTATTACTTTTGAACTTGGTCCTATAAATTTAATATTAGATTCTTCACATATTTTAGCAAATTCTGCATTTTCAGATAAAAAGCCAAAACCTGGATGGATACTATCAGCTCCTGTTATGTAGGCTGCTTCAATTATGTTTTGTATGTTTAAATAACTCTTTTTTGAAGGTGCTGGTCCTATACATATTGCTTCATCTGCAAGACGTGTATGAAGTGCATCTTTATCAGCTTCTGAATATACCGCCACTGTTTTAATGTTCATTTCTTTACAGGCTCTAATTATACGGACGGCAATTTCTCCACGATTTGCAATTAATATTTTGTTCATTGTTTTTTCACCTCTATGTTTAATTAATAATTCATATTGTATTTGTTATACTACTGCAAAAGTTAACTCACCTTTTGCTGCAACACTACCATTAACGGTTGCTATAGCCTCTCCAACTCCTATGGGTCCTTTTCTTTTTATTATTTTTACTTCTAATTTAAGTCTATCCCCAGGAACTACCATTTTTTTAAATTTCATCTTATCTATTCCTCCAAATAAGGCATTTTTCCCTTTGTTTTCTTTCATAGATAAAATTGCAACTGCTCCTGTTTGTGCTAAACTTTCTGTAATTAATACTCCTGGCATTATAGGATTTCCTGGAAAATGTCCTTTAAAGTACCACTCTTCTACATTTACGTTTTTATATGCTATTGCACTTTCACCTGGTATAAATTCCTCTACTTCATCTATCATTAAGAAGGGCTCTCTTTGTGGAATTATTTCTTTTATTTGTCCTTTATTTAACATTACATTCTCCTATCCTATTCTAAACAATGGTGTACCATATTCTACTGGTTCTCCATCATTTACTAAAATTTCTATAATTTTTCCAGAAAATTCACTTTCTATTTCATTCATTAATTTCATTGCTTCTACTATACAAAGAGTATCTCCTTTTTTTACTTCTTTTCCTATTTCTACATATGGATTAGAAGTTGGGGATGGTTTAAGATAAAAGGTTCCTACCATTGGTGATTTTACAATATTTCCTTTAATTTCTTCTGGTTTTTCAGCATTTTCTATAGTAACTACACTTTGCTCATTATTAACTGGTACTAAATTAGAATTCATATGTATTATTTCTTGTTTTTGTTCTTTTTTCATACTGATTTTTGTACCATCTGCAAAATCTATATCTATAGCTGTTAATTTTGAGTTTCCCATATCTTCCATTAATTGTTTGATTTTTTCATATTCCATTTATTAAAACCTCCTAATAATAATACTTGCATTGTGTCCTCCAAAACCTAAAGAGTTAGACATAACAATATCTAATTTTGCATCTCTTGGTTCATTTGGTACTATATCTAAATCACATTCTTCATCTTTTACTTTATAATTGATAGTTGGAGGAACTTTTCCTTCTAAAATTGCCTTTGCACATATTATTGCTTCTACTGCTCCAGCAGCCCCTAATAAATGCCCTGTATTTCCTTTGGTTGAGCTTACCATTACCTTATTTGCTACTACTTTTAAAGCGCTTTTTATAGCTATAGTTTCTGTAGCATCATTTAAGTGTGTAGATGTTCCATGTGCATTTATATAGTCTATGTCTTCTGGTTTTATATTAGCATCTTTTATTGCTCTTATAATTGCTCTTGAAGCTCCCTCTCCTTCCGGATCAGGTGAAGTAATATGATAAGCATCTGAAGTTGCTCCATATCCTATTACTTCCGCATATATTTTGGCTCCCCTTTTTTTGGCATGTTCTAATTCTTCAAGTACAATAATTCCTGCACCTTCACCCATAACAAATCCGCTTCTCTCTTTATCAAAAGGTATACTTGCTCTTTCTTTTGTATCTGCATGTGTTAGGGCTTTCATATTTTCAAAGCCTGCCATTCCTACAGCACAAATTGCAGCTTCTGCTCCACCAGCAAATATAACATCTTCATATCCATCTTTTATGTTTCTATATGCCTCTCCTATTGCATGTGTTGATGAGGCACATGCTGTAACTATAGAAATAGATTCTCCCTTTGCTCCTATTTCTATTGCAATGTTTCCTGCTGGCATATTAGCAATTCCCATAGGTATAAACATAGGTGAAACTCTATTATGACCTTTTATATGATTTGTTTCACATTGCTCTTGTATTGTAGTTAATCCTCCAATTCCTGAACTAACAAATACTCCCACTTTTTTAAAATCTGTATTTTCTTCGTTTATTCCAGAATCTTTAAACGCTTCTCTTGCTGCAATTACTGCAAACTGGGAACTTCTATCAAATCGTTTTGCTTGTTTTAATTCAAAATAATCTAATGGGTTATAGTCTTTTATTTCTGCATCAAATTTTGTTTTAAAATCGCTTGCATCGAATAGTTTTATTTCATCTATTCCACATCTCTTTTTTAAAATTCCATCCCACATTTCATCTACAGTTTTTCCTATTGGAGTTATTGCTCCAAGTCCTGTTATAACTACTCTTTTTTTCATTTTCATTACTCCTTACATTAGCATTCCGCCATCTACATTTATTACTTGCCCTGTTATATATGAACTTTCATCACTTGCCAAAAACTTTACAAGGTTTGCAACATCTTTAGAACTTCCTATTCTTTTTAATGGAATAGTTTTTGAAATTTCTTCCTTAATTTCTTCTTTTAATACATCTGTCATTCCTGTTTCTATAAACCCTGGTGCTACTGCATTTACTAATATTCCTCTAGATGCTACTTCTTTTGCTAGGCTTTTGGTGAAGCCTATTATTCCTGCTTTTGATGCTGAATAGTTTGTTTGACCTGCATTTCCTGCTATTCCTACTACTGATGATATGTTTATTATTTTTCCTGAACGGGCTTTTATCATATGGCTTATTACATTTTTTGTTACATTAAAGGTTCCAACTAAATTTATATCTATTACCTCTGTAAAATCTTCTTTTTTCATTCTCATTAATAATGTGTCTTTTGTTATTCCAGCATTGTTTACTAATACATCTATTTTTCCATATTCTTCTATAATCTCTTTTATAAACTCTTGACAAGCTTCAAAGTTAGATACATCCCCTTTAACAGCAAGACATTTTACGCCTTTTTCTTCAATTTCCTTTTTTGTATTTTTTAATTCTTCATTTTCTGTTCTATAATTGATTGCAATATCATATCCATTTTCTGCAAGAGTTATTGCAATACTTTTTCCTATTCCTCTGGCCCCTCCTGTTATTAATGCAACTTTATTCATTTATGCTTATCCTCCTTGTTCTTGGTTCGCATATTATGCGACCTTTACATATTTATAAAACTTAAAACCTTCTCTAAACTTATTACATCATTTATATTAAATATTTGTATGTTTTTTTCTGTTTTCATTCTTTTTACAAATCCTGATAAAGTTTTTCCTGGTCCTATTTCTATAAAGGTATCAATTCCATTATCTAACATATTTTGTAGTGTCTTTGAAAATCTTACAGGATTTATAATATGTTTTGCTAGTATATCTTTAATATCATCTGTATTTTCGTAAAATTCTCCATCTATGTTTTTTATTACTTTTGTTTCTAATTTATTTATTGTTATCGTTTCTAATTCTTTTCTTAAGGCTTTTGAACTTTCTATTAGTTTTTCAGTATGAAATGGTCCTGCTGTTTTTAGTATCATTACTTTTTTTGCATCGCTTTCTTTTGCAATTATTTCTGCTTCTTTAATAGCTTTTTCTTCTCCTGAGATTGCCACTTGCCCTAATGTATTATAGTTGGCTGGTTTTACAAAACCACATTTTACCTTTTTACATATTTCTTCTACTTGTTCATCTGTAAGTCCTAATATTGCTGCCATTTGCCAATTTCCTTCTGGTAATAAGTTTTGCATATATTCTCCTCTTTTTTGAACTAGTTTTATTCCTTCATCTAATGAAAGAACTTGACTATTTATTAGTGCTGTATATTCTCCTAAACTTAGACCTGCTTGTATATCACATTTTATATTTTTTTGTTTTAATATTTCTAATATTCCTAAACTCATTGTTAATATTGCAAGTTGTGTGTTTTTGGTTTCGTTTAATAATTCTTCTGGTCCTTCAAAAGTTATTTTTGCAATGTTTATACCTGTTAGTTTTTTTACTTCATTATATATATTTCTTACTATTTCGTATTTTTCGTATAGGTCTTTTCCCATTCCTATGCTTTGTGATCCTTGACCTGGAAATAAAAATCCAATTTTCATTTAACTTTCCATCCTTTTTAATATTTCTTTTTCAAATTCATTGCAGAATTGTGTTATGAATTCTTTTGTATCAACATTTACACCAAATTCTTTTTTTATTGATGTAGCTATATCTTTTATTTCAATATTAAAGTTTTGTTTTTGGGTGTTTATTCCTATTCCTACAACTAAATATTTTACATTTTCTCTAATTACTTTAGTTTGTGTTAGAATTCCACCTAGTTTTTTCCCATTATATACAATGTCATTTGGCACTTTTATTTGTAATTCTATATTGTATAAATTTTTAAATACCTCTAATATAATTTGTGCAATTTTTATTGTTATTCCTTCTATTTTTTTAATGTTGCAATTCATTTTTATAAAAAATGAAAATGCTATGTTATTTTCTTCATCTGTATACCAAATTCTATCGTGTGTTCCCACTCCATTGGTCTGGATATCTGCCATTACTAAAGTTCCATTTGGTGTATTTTTATTTTTTAATAATCTCCATATTTGATTTTGTGTTGAGTCTATTTGTTTATAATAAATTGCATTTTTTCCTAAAAATTTAGTTTTTAGATTTTTCAATAACATCTAAATTTTCCTGCCTTTTTATTTTATTCGTTGTTGTTTTTATTAACGGTTCTTCTGTTAGTAATATGCCTCTTATTGCTTTATATTTTGGCATTGTTTGATTTATCTCTTTTACTTTGTTTGATAATACTTTATATATTTCATCCTCACTTACTACTTTATATGTATCTTTAACCAATTCTTTATCATATACTATTTTTACATTTATTTTTATATCGTCCTTATCATTTGATTGTTTTTTCCCAAAAATGAAGGATTCTTTAACTCCTTCTATTTTGTTTACTAGATTTTCCATTTCTTCTGGGAAGATATTTTTACCATTTTTCAAAACTATTACGCTTTTCTTTCTTCCACATATGAATATGTATCCTTCTTCATCAATTCTTGCTAAATCTCCTGTATGAAACCATCCATTTTTAATTGCTTCCTTTGTTGCTTTTTCATTACCGTAATATTCAAGCATTACACTTGGTCCTTTTACAAGTAATTCACCTATTCCTTCATTATTTTTCTCTTGAATTTTTACTTTTACACTTGGAACAGCTTTACCAATTGAACCTGTTTTATAGTATTTATCGCTTCCCACTCCAACCACTGGAGAGGTTTCTGTTAATCCATATCCTTGGACTAGATTTAAACCAAGTAGTCTGTATTTTTCTTCTATTACCGGGTCTAAGGCTGCCGCTCCACTTATGAATAATTTTATTTTTCCCCCTAGCATTTCGTGTATTTCTTTAAAGGCTTTCTTTTTTTCTTCCATTGGAAAATTTTTATATTTTTCCTCTTTTTCTAATATCTCCCTAAGTTTTCCTTGCTTTTCAAGTTGCTTTCTAATTATCATAAAAATTCTTTCATATATGCTTGGAACACATGCCATAACAGTAACTTGATATTCGTTTATATTTTCTACTATGTGTCTTAACCCATCACAAAAGGTTCTTTTAGAGCCTTTATATAGCGATAATAAAAACCCAACTGTACATTCAAAAACATGATGAACTGGTAAGATAGAAAGTAAGGTATCTTGTTCATTAACGTCTAAAACGCTTGCTATATCCATTAAATTTGAACATATATTTTTGTGTGATAGTGCCACTACTTTGGATTTTGACGTTGTTCCTGATGTAAATAGCATAATACTCATAGTTTCTGCATCAATTTTAGCATCTAGGAATCTTCTATCTCCATTTGCTATTAATTTTTTCCCTTTTTTAATTAGTTCTTCTTGTGAATATACTCCATCTGTATGTATTTCCATATCCATTGATATTAAATGTTTTAATTTATTGTTTTCATTATATTTGATTTTGTTTATTGTTTCTTCATATTTTTTTGAGTAAAATATTGCTTCTATTCCGTGACCTTTCTATTAGTGCTTCTAGCTCATTTTCTGGTAATGCTTTATCTAGTGGTACTACTATCCCTGTTCCACATACTATTGATAAGTATGCTGTTTCCCATTCAAATCTATTTTCTCCTATAACTGCTATTTTTTTATTCTTTAGTCCCATATCTATTAATGCTGTTCCAAGTCTATCTATTATTTCTCTTACCTCTTTATGTGTATAGGTTTTATATTTTCCTGCTTCTATTTTTATTTTGTATGCTATTTTATCTTTATACATATCTTTTGTTTTGTTTAACATGTCTTTTAAATCAGTTATTTCCGTATATGAATATAATTTTCTATCCATACCAACCTCCTATTTTGTATTATTTTTATATCACATTTCGAAAATAAAATATATTAAACTGACTCTTCGGTATAATACAGATTAAAGGTTTTGAATATAAAAAAATGTCCTTATAAGACATTAAATCCTATAAGAACACTCAGACTGGTGCCGTTGACGTAGATATCTACAACTTTTTTCGGCTCTCTTGACGATTGATACAAATATCAATCGATTTATTAAAATATATCATATTTTTTATAAAATGAAATACTATTATAATGAATTTTATAAATTTTTTTTACTCAAAATAACCCTCACCCTAAACTTTTTTGATAATAAGTTTAGGGTGAGGGCATTTTGAAAATTAGATTTTAGCAAGACCTGTTGTAGATTCCCATTTTGTCTCCCCATTCTCATCTTTAGTAAGATAGAGATAATGGGGCGCAGTTTCTTTGCAAAAAGCAACAATTTCAGGTGGAACGCAATCCAGAAGTTCCTGAGGACATTGCTTATATGCAGTAAGATTTTCTCTGCATACTGAGTCACCACACAATGTAGCTAACTTAATTTTGCCTGTGGTTTCAAACACTATAACTTTAGCGTTACCTTCGCCCCGCCTAGCATTTGCCTCTGCTTTTGCTTTTTGTCTTCCTTCATTAAAACCTTTTTTAATTTCATCTAAAAATCTGCTCATAATTCTACCTCCATAAAATGATCTGGAGGTTTACACAGCCCCTCCAGAAAAAATTTAGTAAATTTCTTCTATACTTGCTGTGTAAGCATATTAGATAATTTTATTATAGCACATTTTATATAAAATATCAAATAATTAACATAAATAGTATGATTTTTTTTCCTCCTCTACAATAATCATTGTTAAACGTTACTATATCCAAAACTTGCTTATTGGCAAAACTCTAAATTATGTAAACATTTTACCATATTTTACGCAATTTTGCAACAAAAAAATATCATCCTTTTGGGAATGATATTTGTATCTATCTGTTCAATTTAGTTCGAACATATACGTCGTTGGTGCAGCTGGAGGGATTCGAACCCCCGACCTTCCGGTTCGTAGCCGAACACTCTATCCAACTAAGCTACAGCTGCATTTTTATTAACATTACTATTATACTTGCTTTTACAGTGTTTTTCAAGTAAATTTAATAAATTTCGATAAAGTTTTTTAATATTAGTATATAGAATGTGGACAAAGACTATAATCTCTATCCACATTTTATATATTAATATTGTATTTCTTGGTTATCTTGTGTTACTTTATTAGAATTATTTATACAATTATTTATTGTTCCTGTATTTACTGAAGATATTTCTATAATGCTTACTTCATCTTCTACATTTAATACTATATTTTGTATCGTTCCTGTATTCTTTCCAAATAAGGCTTTATATCCTATATTGGTATTAATATATAATCCACTAATTGTATGTCCTTTTCCATCATATGTTCCTGCAAAATAATAATTTTCATTTTGTTCATAGTTTCCTATAGGTGTCCACTGATTATCTTGACTACCTTCTAAATCTATATCGTTTATCTGTTTTATTTCTTTTCCTTCTAATGTATTTCCACTATTTACTACTTCTGCAAGTGCATATAAATCTTCTTTTGTACTTATTATATCTTCATTTTTCAATGTAATTGTTTCTGAAGTTGTAGAATTTCCATTTGTATCTATTATTTGCATATGGAAGTTACTTTCTTCATAAAAAACTAATTTTACATCTATAATTTCTTGTTTTTGTTCTTTTGCTAAATCTGTATATTCATATGTTTTATAAATATTACTTCCTTTATATAAATTAATCTTTTGAATTCCCACATTTTTGTTTATTGCATATATTTCTAATGTTGCTATATTGTTATTTAATTCTTTTAATTTTAGTCGATTAACTTCTGGTATTTTTACTTTTGTATATTCATTTGGTATTGTATAGTAGTTTATATTATCTAATGTAATTCCTTCTACATAATATATTGTATGACTTTGCTCATTTATTATATATAAATCTGTTTTCTCATTGTTTGGAGCTTGCTTATATTCTTTATAATCTTTTCCATATGTTAGTGTCACATTTTCCAATGCTTCTATATCAACTACGTAATAGTTTTCATTATCATTTATATTAATGTTTTTAATGTTTTCCACATTTGTGTATAATGTTTTAATTATTGGAAGCGTTCCATATTGTGCATAATATATATCAACTCTATCTTTTATTATTGTTATATCTTTATACATATCATTTAACGCCCTTGTATTCATTGCTGTATTAGCATTGTATAATATTACACTTGATATTATTAACATTATAATAATGGCAAGCATAAGCGTTACAAGTGTTATTCCTTTATTTTGTTTTAAATTTATCATTTGATTTCCTCCGTTTTTTCCTATGTATATAGTACTATTATTTTTGTTTTATTTCAACTATTTTCTATTATTTTATATATTCTCTTTTTAGTATTATACTTTTTGTTTTCTATAATAACTAATATCCATAAATATATTAGTATTAATAATATTGCTATATTTTTATAATAATATATTCCAATACTTGAAAGCATTGTTATGAGTATCACACATATATTCGATATGTGATTTGTGTATTCTATCGCTAGTTTATTTCCTCTAAAAATATGTATTAGTGATTTTATACACCTTCCTCCATCTAATGGATATATTGGAAGCAAATTAAATATCGCAATTAATATGTTTGCATATATAATTTGATTACACCAAAAAGGATCTATATATTTTTTTAATATTAAGAATATTGCTACTATAATAAAATTTGTGATAGGACCTGCAAGTGCAATTATCATCTTTTTTAAGCTAAGTATATTAGCATTTTTAACTTTTTTATTGTAATCCTTACATATCACACTAAATTCTATACTTATTCCAAGTGGCATTATTTTTAGTGATTTTGGCTTTAATCCTAATATTATACCACAAATTAGATGTCCCATTTCATGTAAAATAGCAAATATCATAAGTAGTGCATATATTTCTATTTGCTTAGTAAAGTAAAATATGATAGCAAATAAAAATATTTTTAAGTTAATATTTATAGACATGGTTTTCCTCCTAAAATTCCAATATATCTCTAGGATTTATATAATTATTTCCTCTTTTTATTTCAAAATGTAAATGAGGATTAGTTGAATTTCCTGTAGAACCCACTTCTGCAATTACTTGTCCTTTAGTAACATTATCTCCAACATTGACTAGTAGCTTACTACAGTGTGCATACATAGTACTTACATCATTATTTGTTAGTTGTATATGATATCCGTAACTCCCTGTAGTAGATGAAATAGTAACTGTTCCATCCATTGCTGCTTTTATCTGGGTGCCAGTATTTGCTGCTATATCTATTCCCTTATGATCTTTACTTACTATTGGGTTATCTACATTTCTTAGTCCAAATTCTGATGATACTATTCCTTCTATAGGTTTTATTAGGTTAAAGGTTTTTATATATTCCTCATCTGTTAATTCTTCTATTTTTTTGTCCTCTCCATCATTATTTTGTTCATTACTATTTTCTTGATTTTGCTCTTCTTTATTTGAATTTTGAATAGGTGTTATATCTTCTATTGTTATACTTGCTAATTTTGCTCCACCTATTGCATTTTGAGTATTTATATTTACTGTATTATTTTGTTCGTTGTTTATTGTATTGTTCGTACCATCTAAAACTAGTTCATTACTAAAGCTATTTATTCCATTAATAATATTATTAAATATTTCTTCTATATTGATATCATATGATAATATTTCTTTTGTTTTATTTATTATATCCGCAGAAAATATATAATTACTATTTTGAATTAAATAGAATATAAAATAAATTACTAAGCAAATAGCAATTTGTAATATCATTTTCTTAAATAATCCATAATTTTTTTCATTTGAGACATTAACTGTTGCAATATTTCTACTTGTATATCCACCTCTTCTTCTTGAATAAATTTCTTCTGCTCTCTTAATTTTTTCTTCTGGGCTTAAAGTTCTTTCCAATAAAAAAACACCTCTTCTAACGTAATATATTTTTTTAATATATATGTTAGAAAAAAGTGTTTTATTCTTTTAATTTTATAAAAATATTTTTCTTTGTAAAATTTATATAAAATTTACTATAATTCCTAATACTGCTACTACTGCAAAAAAGGCAGTTAACTTTTTTAGGTTCTTATATTTCTTTTTTATTTTACTATTAGTTACTTCTAATTGTTTTGGCTTTTCTAAGCTTGCTATATAACTTGCCACTACTGATTCTGCTTCTTTTATAATGTAGTCTTTTGAATTTATTTTTCCTCTTGCAGTAACTTTCACATTTTCCTTTTTTTTATTCGTGTTTTTAATATTAGCATTTTCTTTTAATATTACTATCGCTTCTTCAATAAGATTTGATGGTAAGTCTTTTAATACTATTATGTTTTTCATATTGTTTTCTTCCATATGTACCCTCCTAAAAAATTGGTTATTATAATTTTTTCCATTTTTTTTAGGAATATACATTTTATTATCTATATTTTATAACATTATAAATTCCCTCTGCGGTGATGTCTGCAAGATTGATTACTATATTCAAAGATGTATTTTGTAATTCTCTGTAATTGTATCTTGGCATATTATAATCTCTTGCAACAATTCCTTTTATGCTAATATCCCCTATTTCTATCATTTTTTTATTAGTGCCTTTTCCAAATTTAGTTTTTGCATTTGATACAACAATTTTGCCTATGTCTTCTTTTTTTGAAAGTGCTGCATCAATTGCAATTATACATGGATTTTCATATGAATTTATAATGTTATTTACTTCTTTTTCTAAATTTATTCCTGATACTGGATTTTCTAAAGTTCCTACTACTTTAATATTGTTATAAAAATTTTTAAATAACTTTTTTAAATTTTCCCCCACTATTGGTCCAAAGGCATCTCCTGTTATCTTATCTGAACCCACACATAAAAATATGTAATCTGTATATGGTATATCACTTTCTAGATTATATATTTTACTGCTAAATTCATTTACAAAATTATTAAATACTATATCTCTTGTAAGCATTTTATCACCTCATAATTTGTATAAGAATATTTATCTTTATATCTATATTCACAACTTATATTAATATTCTTTCTTATTATTGGCAATTATAATGTTTACTGTATCGCTTTTTGAATATTTTTTTATTATATCTGTAGAAAATCCTGCTATCTCATTTGATAATATTATTGTATGATATTTTTTTTCAACTAACTCATTAATTTTGTTATCTGTTTTTTCTAAATCTTCTATTTCATATACATCAAATCCCATATTCTTTTGAAATTTAAAGCTTTTTTCATCATCTTTTGCTTTTAACCAAGATATTCTCATTTTTATCACCAATATTATTTTTCCAAATAATATTAAATTTTATTCGTTTAGTATATATTTAATATTCTTTACCAATATAATACAAAAATAGCATACCAAAAGGTATGCTATTTTCTGTTATTCTGTTACTTCTTGTTCGTAAACACTAACTTTCTTTTTATCTCTTCCTAATCTTTCAAATTTAACAATTCCATCTACTAATGCATATAAAGTATCATCACTACCTATTCCAACATTAGTTCCTGGATGTACATTAGTTCCTCTTTGTCTAATTAATATGTTTCCAGCTAGAACAAATTGTCCATCAGCACGTTTTACCCCAAGACGCTTAGACTCACTGTCTCTTCCGTTTTTAACACTACCTTGACCTTTTTTATGAGCCATACTTTTCTCACTCCCTCCTAATTTTATAGTGATATATCTCTTTTAATAAAATCTAAACTTATGCTTCTACTTTTTCAGCTGTTGCTTCAGCTTTTTTTGCAGCTGGTTTTTTTATAGAAGTAATTTCAACCTTTGTATATGGTTGTCTATGTCCTTGTGTTCTTCTATAGTTCTTTTTAGCTTTGTATTTGAAAACAAGTATTTTTTTACCTTTTCCGTGAGCTACTACTTTTCCCTCAACTTTAAAGCCTTTAACATAAGGATTTCCTATTTCTATTTTTTCTCCATCAGATACTAATACTACTTTATCAAAAGTAACTTTTTTTCCTTCTTCAGCATCTAATTTTTCAAAAAATACAACATCACCTTGTGCTACTTTGTATTGTTTTCCACAGCTTTCGATTATTGCGTACATAGATGTACACCTCCCTTTTTTGTATACTCGCTAATCCTAAATTTTAGGTAGTTAAACTTAAATTAACTTTTAGGCACCTTAATTAAGCGGATTACAAGTAAGTATTCTATCATAATTTTTTTGCTTTGTCAATTTTAAATGGACAATTCCTTAAGTTTTTTTCATATTTTATTAATTTTTTTAAAAAACGTCTTGCAAACCTTCTTAATTTGTGCTATATTATATAGGTGCTTTAAATAGTATCGAGGTGTAGCGCAGTTGGTAGCGCGCGTGGTTTGGGACCATGAGGTCGCAGGTTCGATCCCTGTCACCTCGACCATTTTTTTTGCCCTTTTTCAAGGGGACTAAAATATTTTTGAAAAATGTAAAATACGAAGTATGCTATTTCCAATAGAAATTAGCATGCTTTTTTAATTATTTTTCATAATAAAGTGAATAAATTTATAACCTGTGCATAAAGACTAAAAACAATTGCATTGTTTTATGTATTATGTTATAATATTGATGTAGATTATTTTAATGTAAGAGGTTTCATAATGAAGAATGGAAAAAATAATTTAAAAGATCTTTTTTTTGAAAAATGTAGTAAAGAAGTAAATGATAATCATACTGCAGCAGATAAAACAGTAACTGATCAAAAACAAGATGTTCCTAGTTTGCGAAAAAAATTAGATGCTTTTGAACGTGAGCGTTCAAGACAAAGGTATAATTCTATTCAATCAAAAAAACGTCATCTTTTGGAGCAATTACTTACTTTAGCTAAAGAGGAAGAAGAGCAAAAGAAAATACAACAAATAGAACAAGCTAAAACTGCTATAGAACAAATACAATTAGTTCAAGATAATGATGAACATATTACCTTAGATATACCTGAACCTGAACCTGAGCCTATGGTAAGTGATTCAAGAAATCAAATTCTAGATGGAAAATCTAACGATTTCACTGAGTCAACTCAATCTGCATTATATAGACTGTATATGGATTTGTATAATTCAAGTAACGAACATCATGTTATTGATGTAAAAATTGGTAATCGTACTTCTAATAATAAAAATACCTTTATAAATAGTTTAAGTTATTCAATAGATCACGAAAAAGCAATAATTGATGCTGAAAAAAAATCTAAAAATGATGTTGACCGTTCAAAATAGATTGAATTTTAAAAATAATGATATAACTGTTTTTATGAACGGATTAAGAAATTATCGGCTAAATAAAATGAAGGCATGAAGAAGTTTGAATATAAGTATCAAAATCAAAAAGAGATGAAAAATTATTCTTTCATCTCTTTTTAACTGTTAGTAGGATACAAGTATTAAATATCTAAGTCTAATTATCTAGTATCTTCTTTATCTTTTATTTTCTCTAGATAGTATTGATAATTTTCATCTGTTAATAAAATATGTCCCAAGTTTTTAGACATAATATCATCATATTCTTTAACAAAATTTCTTTTTATAGATCTCATAACTCCATTATGCGTTATAATTAGAATTCTTTCGTTATTTTTATATTTATCAAAAAGGCTTTCTATAAATTCACAAACTCTTCTGTCTACTTGTGATGTAGTTTCTGCTCCTGGTGGGGTATATTGACCGGCTCTATATAATGCTAATAAGTTTTTATCAAAAGCTGCCTTTTTTTTTCCTTCCCATTCACCTATACTAATTTCAATTATTCTTTCATCTATAATTGGCATGCTATTTGGTAATATGGCATCTAAAGTCTGTTTTGTTCTTTTTAATGGAGAACAGTAAATGTAATCAAAGTTTTTTTCAATATCTCTAAAGACTTCTCGTGCTTCTTCAAATGCTTCTTTTGTTATGCTACAATCTGTTCTTCCAGCAAAAATTCCTTCTTTATTTAATTCTGTTTGTGCATGTCTTATGAACATTAAATTTAACATCTAACTCCTCCTTATTATAGTTCCTCTGGTTCTATAGTTCTTCTAGTATAATCAAAATCTCCATATTTAGTTCTTGCAAATAATTGATGCATTTGTCCATATATTGTTCCTGGACATTTTTTTAAAATTGTTTCTATATGTTGTTTTACAGAGACGGAATCCATACCTTTGGTTCTAACTAATACATCATTTCCAATATTAATACTTTCGCCTTTTTTAAAGTTTTTATTTCCAATTAATATTCCATCATCTAGGTATTCAATTTTGTCACTATTATTTTTTAACATAACTCCACATCCATGAGGTGTTAATGTGATTTTTCTATTATTTATATCAATAGTATTTTTTTCTGTTAAGTCCGGATGAACTAAATATATATCGTTTCCTGGTGCAGTTAGTAAAGTAAAATTCTCTTGCTCCCATTGACATCCTATACATACCGAATTATTTGTTGGCATACCATAATGACTTAAATTAATAATTTCTTCTCCTGCTAATTCTTTTAAAACAGACTTACAAAAATATCTATTTCTATCTTTATTAATTGTTTGTAACATATTTGCTAATTCCCAAAATTGAACTGCTTTATCACCAGCTATATATCTTAAATATCTATTTTCTTTTTCAGCATATATAGTTTTTATATCATCATAATACCAATTTCCTTCTACTGGATATAAGCCATATTTTAAATTGTCTTTTTTTAGCTCTATTGCAGACGCATGTACAATCATATATTGTCCTACTGGAAGCTCACCATTTTCATCATTTTGTTCAGCTAAAATTACAAAATGATTTCCTACGTTATAATTCCATTTAAATTTATCTTCTCTATCTAGGTCAATTGAAGCTATTATATGTTTTGGTAAACGTGTATTTACATATCGTAAATATGTTTCTCTATTATCCATAACATTATTTAATCTGTTTTCAAATTCTTGAACAGTAATTCTCTGTTTTAATTTATATACAGTCGTTCCACAAACATTTACAGTAGCATCTACTGGTACAAATGGAACATCAGAATCCCAAGTGTAACATGCCCCTGTATAAAAACCACCTAACATTCTTGTTCCATTTTGTGCAATTCCTAAATCAGGCATTGCGTATATCTTACTTTCTTTTTGTGTTCCTGATAATTCTGTTCCAACTTTACTTAATAATTTTGATGTTGTTTCCAAATGTTTTAATATATTTTTTTGAGTATTATCATTTAATGATAAATTTACTAACATATTTAGCTTCTCCTTTTTATAATTCATTAAACAGCTGTTAATTAAATTATAAAAAGGTTTAGTTGTTATGTAAAATACATATTTGTTTGTAAAGTATAACTTAAAGTTATACTTTACAATTTTCTTCTAATATTTTTATTAAATTATTTAATTCTTTATATTTATTGTTAACATTGTAATACACTCCGTACTCTGCTTCGGGAAGTGAAAATCCTACATCTAATAAGCATAGCTCTTTATTGTCTAGTTTGTCTTCCACATATTCTTTGGTAAGGACTGCTATTATATCTCTATATTTTAATAATTCAAGGATTCCTGTATAATCAACATTTTCTATATTTATTTTATCATCTTTTGTAATCCCAAGTTCTTTTACTAAATTTTGATATGCACTAGAAAATTTCTTTAGTGTATATATTGTTATATTTTTTAAATCAGTTTTAGAAAGTTTTTTATTTAAATATTGTGAGGTATTATTTACTACAAATACTTCCTGTAATTTCCCTATTTCTATAAATTTAATTTTATTTGTATCATACAATTCATCACTATATTTTTTAGAAAAAGCTAGGTCAATCTCTTGTTTTTCTAACATAGAAAACATATTCTTTGCATTTAATCTATGTATATTAATAATAATATCATTATTTTTTTCATAAAATTTTGAAATACCATTATTATATATTTTGCTTGGCATATTTACATGTACGCCTAATTTTATATCTTTATGAGTATTTAATATAGAATCCGCTTTTGAAAGGATATTTATAGGATCCTTTATCTGTGAATATAGCTTTTTACCGTTTTGATTTAATATCATTCCATATTTACTTCTTTTAAATAATTCCACCTTTAATTCGTTTTCCAAATTTTTAATATGTTTAGTTACAGCAGGCTGTGAAATATGTAAGATTTCGCTTGCTTTTGTCAAATTTTCTTCATCTGCTACAATTTTAAATATTCTATATAATTCTAAATT
>JAAVZA010000041.1 GCA_022791395.1 Clostridia bacterium | reverse complement strand
CTTTCTCATAAGTACCTCCAATATTTCTATTAGATATACTTATATCATAGATTTTAAATTAAGACATTTTCCTAAATGATTTATTAAGACATTATCATATATGAATTATATATTATTTATTTGTCAATATATTTGTATTTACTTTTTTAATATTTAATGTTATAATTTTTATATTATATTGGGCAATGGGGGGATATTTTTGAAAAACTATTTTCCAGAAAGGTTTACTGAGGTTATTAAAGATTCTAATTTAAATTATGAACAAATAGCTATGAAATTAGGATTAAAATCTAAAGGTACGATATCGAAATATGCTAACGGAAATATTGATGTAAGTGTTAGTATGATAATTAAAATTGCTGAACTTTTTGACGTATCACCTATTTGGTTATTAGGTTTTACTAATAATAAACATTATGTGATTAAAGATTAAAAAAGATATTATAATAATGACAATATTATAATATCTTTTTTATTGTTTTTCAAGCATTTATAGAAATTTATTAATTATCCGTATTTCATCCTGTTCGACAACTTTTAAACACTCTTCTATAAAAGACATCTGTAAGTTTTCTTCAACTACTTGTTTAATAAAAAAATATCTATCCGCACATACTGACATTAATCTTGCATTTTGTGGTTCTGATTTTATAATTCTATTAAATATTTGATCTAATCGTTTTAATATGAATTTATTAGCTATTTTAGTATGAAATTCTACCTGACTACTTTTAGAAACATATCTTTCTTTTATACTTTGTTGATTTATAGTAAAATCTCCCTCAAATAATGCTAGTATAATGTCTCTTTTTTACTCATTTGCGCAATAATTCTTCCCACTTCTTCTTTATGCAATATGTTTATACTATCGTTACTAATTTCTAAGTTTCCTCTTAATTGTGATAATATTAATTCATCAATCTCCCTGACTCTTTCATTTTCTTGTTTTAACATTTTTCCTCCTTTTATTATAATATTTAATATTGTAATTTTAAATTTTTGCAAAATCTATCGAAACTTGGCGGTTATCAAAATTAATATATATCTACACTTATTTTAGAGCCTTTATTTACTTTTATTCCTGGTTTTGGTGTTTGCTCTTTTATTATTATTTCTTCAATTTTCAGGTCTTCTGTTAGTTCTATGTTTGTCTCTATTTCTAATCCCACTTCTTTTAATGTTTTTTTGGCATCAGTATAATTCATATCTCTTATTTCTGGTACCTCTACTTCTTCCTCTTTATCTATTTCTTCCTCTTTATCTTTTTGTAATTCTAGATATGGAAGTACTTCTCCTAGAATTTGCCCCCCTACTGGTGCTGCAACAGCTCCTCCTTGATGTCCACCTTCTCCTGTTGGATTATATAATGTAACTAGGCATACTACTTCTGGATCTGATATAGGTGCTACTCCTATAAATGATGTTACATATTTATTTGTATTTACACCATCTTCTGAAGTCCCTGTTTTTCCTCCTACTCTAAATCCTGCCACTTTTGCATTTTTTCCTGTTCCTTCTGCAACAACGCTTTCCATCATACTTAATACATCTTCTGCTGTTTTTTCATCTATTACTCTTTCTACCTCTTGAGGTGCAATTTCTTGTATCTCTCCTGTTTTAGAATCTATTGTTTGTTTTACAACTCTTGGTTTCATTCTAACTCCTTTATTAGCTATTGCAGATACCGCAGTTACCATTTGAAGTGGTGTTACTTCAAATCTTTGACCAAAAGAAATAGTTGCAAGCTCTACTGGACCTACCTTTTCTTCTTTTAAGAAAATTCCCTTAGCTTCTCCAGGAAGTTCTATTCCAGTTTTAGCTAAAAATCCAAATTTATTTAAATATTCATAATACTTTTTAACACCCACTTTTTGTCCAAGCCCTATAAATACTGGATTACATGAATTCATTAACGCCTGTCTTAACGACTCGGAACCATGTGGTCTATAATATCTCCAACATTTTATACGAGTACCTGCAATTTCTATTCCTCCTGTACAACAAAATTCTCCTTCTTTATCTGTTTGAGTTATTCCTTCCTGTAATGCAGCTGATGAGGTAATAGTTTTAAAGGTTGAGCCTGGTTCATATGTATCTGCTATTGCCTTATTTCTCCACATTGCTTGAAGATTTTTTGATCTTTCTGTAGCACTTAAAGTTTCCCAGTTTGCTTTTAACTCGTCATTTGTTATTTCATATGGACTGTTTAGGTTATATGATGGATATGTTGCCATTGCGAGTATGTCTCCAGTTTTTGGGTTCATCATTACAATATTTCCCCCATCTGTACATACATTATCTATACATGCCTGTTTTAAATATTTTTCTGCAATTGATTGTATTGTCATATCTATTGATAAGACTATATCTTTTCCATCTACTGCTGCAATATAGTCTTCCCCTTCACTACCTATTTCTCCTCCTTTTGCATCTGTTACTCTTATTATTTTCCCTTGTGAACCTTTTAGTACCTCTTCAAATTTTGCTTCTATTCCATCTAATCCTTGATTATCACTTCCACAAAACCCTATAAAATGTGATGCTAGTTCGTTATTTGGATAATATCTTTTTGTATCTTCATCTATATTAATTCCTGTTGTTATATTATTTTCTTTCATCCATAAACGTAATTTATCTGTTTCTTGTTTATCAACTTTTTTAACAATTGTTTCTATTGAGCTTCTTTTACTTACCTTTTTTAAGGTTTTTTCATAATCTAAATTAAATATATCGCTAAATGCTCTTGCTACTTTTTCTTTATTTTCTTTAGCAATATTTACTGGGTTAACTGTAACAGTTTCTACTGTTGCACTTACTGCTAAAATATTTTTTCCGCGTTCCGATCATAAATCGTTCCACGTTTTGGATTTATTTTTCTATCTAGTGATTGTTGCTTATATGCCATAGCTTTAAGTTCATCACCTTGTATAAATTGTATAATTCCAATTCTAACTGTAAGGAGCGAAAGAATAATAAATGCTATAAACAATGCAAATATTATTTTTCTTTTCCTACTTATATTTTCATTAGAAAGCATAATAAATCACCTTTTCTTATATAATCATTATTATAATTATATAGAAAAAAGGCGATTTTATTACTTAGTATTTCTTTAGTTTCCAGTTATAAAGTTTATCACTTTCTCAAGCCAATTTGAATTATCTTCTTTTTTTATTTCTTCTGATGCTGGTTCTACATAGTCCTCCTTTGGAAGATTAATGTATACTGTCTGAGCATTATTTAACTTTTGCATTCCTAACATTTCTTTTGCTGATTGTTCTACTGATTTTAAATTTAAATTATTCTCTATATTTACTTTTAGTTGTTCATTTTCTTTTTCTATTCCAGCAAGATTAGCTTTTAATGATTTTATTTCAGAAAATTTTTCATTTATTACGGAGTTTCTATAACTTATGGCAAAAAGAATTATAAATCCTATCGCAACATATAACATTACTTTTGCTTGGCTTTTCATCTGCTTTTTAGGTTGTACTTTAGCTTTTTTATTTACCTTTGCTTTTCTTACAGTACTTTTCTTTGGATACTTTTTAGGTATTCTCTCATACTCTGGTTGTAGTTTCCTTGGGCTTGTTTCGTATTGATATCTTGAATTGTATGCCATAAGTTCCTCACCTCCTTTGAAATTCACTATTTTTATATTTTTTCCAAAATTCTAAGTTTAGCACTTTTAGATCTTGAATTTTCTTCTTGTTCTTCATTAGTTGCCTGTATTGGTTTTTTATTTATTATTTTTCCTACTTGTCTAGCTCCACATATACAATATGGTAAATCACTAGGACAAGTACATTTTCCGAACTGCATCATTATATGCATTTTTTACTGCTCTATCTTCCAATGAATGAAAGGTAATAACACATAGCCTACCACCTGGTTTTAAACATTCTATTGCATTTTTTACGGTATTATATAATGGCTCAATTTCATTATTTACCTCTATTCTTATTGCTTGGAATGTACGCTTTGCAGGATGTCCTGCTGATTTATCATAATGTGGTATTGCATTTTTTATTATTTCTACTAATTCACTTGTAGTCTCTATTTCTTTTTTATTTCTTGATTCTACAATTTTCCTTGCAATAGCTCTAGAAAATTTTTCTTCACCATATTCATATATAATTCTTGCAAGTTCTTCTTCTTTATAAGTATTTACTATTTCTTTTGCTGTTAAGCTTTGTCCTATATCCATCCTCATATCTAGCTTAGAATTTAACATATAGCTAAATCCTCTTTGTTCTGTGTCAATTTGATATGAAGAAACACCTAAATCTAAAAGGATTCCATCTACTTTATCTATATCTAAACTTTCTAATATTTCTTTTATATCGTCATGATTTCCATATACATATGTTACGTTTTCAAAATCTTTTAATCTAACTTTAGCTACTTTTAGTGCATCTTGGTCTCTATCAATTCCTATTAATCTACCTTTAGGAGATAATAATTTTAAAATTTCTTTACTATGTCCTGCGCCTCCTAAGGTTCCATCAACATATATACCATCTGGATTAATGTTTAACCCTTCTATACACTCTTTTAGTAGTACTGACTTATGGTTAAATTCCAATAAAATGCACCTCTTACAATTATATAGTAGAAACAGTTGGTATAAAAAGATGTATACCAACTGCCCACAATTCCTAGTTTTTCTTCTTTTGTTTTTTTGATATTCTTTTGTGCTTTATTATTCTTTAGTTCATCTTTTGGTTTTTCTTTTGTTACATATATTTTTTTCTTTTGAATACATAAAACATAATCTAAAGTATCTTATATATTCATCTTTTGCATTTTATAGTTTATCTTTTGCTTGGAATTTGTCGTTTTTTACTAATTTTTTTCTTTTGTATTTTTTAAATTTATCTTTTGTATTATAAAGAATTTGTCTTAAGTATTTTTTCTTTTGTACTTTTTCATTTTGTCTTTTGTTTTTTATATAAACTTTTTAAAGATTATATACCTAGCATAGTCATATTTTCAGCTATTTCATCTGCTGATATACTTTCGTCATTACTATAACTTGTCCATAATTCCTTGTTCCAAATTTCTAACCTTGTTCCAACTCCAATAATTACTATTTCTTTATCCAGTGAAGCATGTTCTCTTAAGTTTGCTGGAATTAAAAATCTTCCTTGTTTATCAATTTCGCATTCTACTGCTCCTGATAAGAAAAATCTTACAAAGTTTCTGGCATTTTTTTGTGCAAGTGGTAATGCTTTTAGTTTTTCTTCAAAGTTTCCCCATTCTGTTTGTGAATACGCAAATAAACATCCGTCAAGTCCTTTTGTTATAATGAACTTATCGCCGATGTCTTCTCTAAGCTTTGCTGGCATTATTACTCTGCCTTTAGCATCTACATTATGCTCATATTCACCAATAAACACTTTGGGTCACCTCTCTTCCTTTTTAAACCACTTTGTACCACTTTCTACCACTTTAATTAAATTTTAATATAACTTTTGGGATTTTGCAATACTTTTTTAAAAAAAGTTTAAAAAAATAACTAAGTTTTTTTACTTAGTTATTTTTTAATTTACTAATTACTTAATATAACACTTAATTTTCTAAAATTAATTTTTCAAACTTTAAATAATTCTACTAGTATATACACTTTAACATATACTCCTATGTTTCCCAATTTCCATATATTGACATTTTATATTTTGTATGATACTATGCAACTATATAAAAAGAAAGGAGAAAGTTTATTATGAATAAAATTTTTATAAAAAAACTTTTTATAGCATTATTTATAATCACCATTTTATTATCATTTCTTAATAACTGTATGAGTGCAACTAATAATACAGTTATTGTAGATGAACCTGTTGCTGAATCAACTTTTGAAACTCTTCATACTCAAAATGAAAAAATTATTGAGTACGATATTGAAACTGGTAAAACTACAGAAGTTGATATGGATGAATTAAAGCAAAAACTTACTATCCAATATAATATAAAAGGTTATGGTTCTAATTCTACCAATTCATACGACCCATACAAATGTACTTATTTATCAAATGATATTACTACTTATAGTTCTTATACTAGAGTAACAAATGTATCAGAATTTCCTTATAGAGTAACATGTCGTCTATTGTTTGACGTATATGGAGATGTTGGAGTTGGTACAGGTTTCCTAGTTGGTCCTAATTCTCTTTTAACTTCTGCACATTGTGTATTAAATAGATATGATAGTGATAAAGCATTTGCTGATTGGGTTGCTTTTCCAGGATATAATAATGGTCCTTATAACGGAATATCTTCTGCTTGGTCTAAAATTTACTATCCTGAAAAATGGACATTAACACACGCACCTGAATATGATTGGTGTTTATGTTTGTTAAAAAACAATATCGGCTCACAAGTTGGATGGTATGGCTGTCAAGCTTATGGAACAAATAGTGAAATGAACAATATTTCAGTAAAGGCATTAGGTTATTCTAATAGTTTAGGTGAAGGAAGATATCAGTTTTATTCAACAGGTAATTTATTTAATACACATGATAGATATTTCCAAAGCTATGCAAATGTAACTGGTGGTATGAGTGGTGGACCTTTTATTCGTACTTCTGATAATTATGCTATTGGTATAATAAAAGGTTATGATGAAACTGATATTGCTAAGTCTTATGGTGTAAGAATTACTCAACAAATTATCGATTTAATAAATAGTCTAAATTCATAATACTACACTTAAAATATGATAGAAAGTGATTAAATGTTTATGAAAATCAAATATAAACTATTTATTATAGTACTTATATGTATCTTTTGTTTTTTAGCAGGGTTAATTTTAGGATTATTACTTAAAAATAGCTATATAAAATCCACATTAATAAATTTCGAACTTGCTAAAAGTTATACATTTTATGCATCAATAGAAAAAATAATTTATAATGATAATAATATAATTTTTGTAAAAGGTTTAGATACAAATGATCCAAATTATAGAGGAACTTTCTATTTTAATATAAAAGATACTACTATAATAATTAATAATGGAAAAAATGCTAATATTTCTGACTTAAATATAGGAAATAAAATTCAAATTACTTTCAATGATGAAATTATTGATGCAATATCTCCAACACCAATAAATAATGTTCAAGTTATACGAATTTTGAATTATAATATGTAATAACAATATAATATTTTAGAAGAATAACTAAGCAAAAAACTGCTTAGTTATTCTTCTAATCCAAAACTTACTCCTAGAGCATTATTTATCTCGTTTATTATCTTATTGTCATCTATATGTCCTATCTTTTCTTTCAATCTACTTTTATCTATTGTTCTTATTTGCTCTGTAAGAACTACTGAATTTGATTTTAGCCCACATTCTTCTCCACCTAATTCTATGTGAGTTGGAAGCTTGTTTTTTCCTGTTTGTGATGTTATTGCTGCTGCAATTACTGTTGGACTATATTTGTTCCCCATATCATTTTGTATTATAAGTACAGGTCTAATTCCTCCTTGTTCTGAACCAACAACTGGACTTAAATCTGCATAAAACATATCTCCTCTTTTTACTATCATTTTATTCACTCCTGGTATTACAATTTTTGTTTTTTCGCCAGATATATTTTAAATTTTAGTTTAGAGAAAAATATAGTATTTAAAAGATTTATATGTCTTTTTCTTGGATATTTAATTTAAATGCTAGTACTTCTTCTTTATTTATACTATTAATTTTTATCTCATTATATAATATGTAAACTAGCATTTTTTTGTTAATTTCTTCTATTTCCATTTTTGTTGGTTTTCCAGTTTTAGAATCTATGTATAATTTTTTATATACATTATATTTTTTGTTACTATCCTGTGCTTTTGTTTCTAATATAATTTGATTGTCTTCTTCTCTACATTTTGCATCATTATCTTTTTTATAATCCTCAATAAAATTATATAAACATAATGAATTTTCGGAAATATAATTATAATTTTCATATATTTTGCTTAAATTTATACCGACTATTTTCTATTTTTAAATTTGTTCCATCATATATTGTTGTTAATCCTTTTATATTATTAGGTTCTAATACTTCTTGTTTAAATATATTTGGTTCTGCATATTTTTGTATTAATCTATATTTATTAGTAGTTTTGTTGCTTGTAACTTCTAAACTAATATCTGCTTCATATGAACTAATTTTTAAAATATATTCTTTAATATTTTCAGCTGATTTAATATTAGTATTTCCAATATTTCCTGTTTTATAATCATTTTTTCTAAAAAAACATATTGTTGTTACTAAGATAACACAAATAATAAAAAAAATAGCAATAATATATAATAGCTTTTTATTTTTCATAGGCTTCATTCCTTTCAAATTTATTTGCTATTTAATTATATTAATTGCTATTTTATTGTATGAGTAAGATTATTATTTAAGTTATGTTTTGGAGAAATATTTCTTACTACGCTTTATCTAAATCCTCCACCTGAACTTGAACCACTAGCACTGCTTCCTCCACCACTATAGCTTGAACCGCCGCCTCCTGAACTATAACTGCTTCTCCTTTCATAATATTCTTCTCTTGCCTTTCTTGCAGCATCCACACCTATATATGCAAATTGATTTGTATATATAATTATATCTTCTGTATTTAAATTTGATAATTCTTTAAATTCTGGATACAACTTACTAAATTGTTCTTGTACTTTATCTGCTATTCCAAGTAATGTTGCATATATTAGATATTCTTCCCATAAATGAACTTCGATTACTTGCCTATCTTGTATCATACTATATTCTAGTAAGAATTTTTTTAATCCTAATATTTGTATTGCTTCGCCCTTAATTGATGAATCCACTGTTTGAATTTTTTTTGTAATCTGTACCCCTAATTGTTTTTTTATAATAGTATCTTCTTTTATTAATCCCTCTTTTACTAACTGCTCTGTTTTTAGATTAATAACTCTATCAAACCACAAATCAAGAATAGTATAATTTTTTTTGCACCATTTTTCAAATTCTTTTGCTTCTAATATCAGATTTTTGCCACTTGCTTCTTTTAAATGTCTTAATAAACTGTTTTCTAATTCATTATCTACAGAATTTATATTAGTTAAATCAATCGCATAATTATTATCCTTAAAACTAAATAAACCTTTCTTAGTTTTAGAAATATTAATTTTACCTTCTTTTATCCATTTTAACAAAATCGCACCTATTAAATAAGATTTAGCCTTACTGTTGCTTACAATTCCATATTTATATATTATCCAATATGCTCTAAACAAATCTTTATTGCACGGAATATCTCTAAAGTAATCCACCTCTTTTTGATTTGGTAACATAGTCCCTCCATCAAATTGTAACGTTTTTAATGGTTTCTTACTCACATACCTTTTTACAATTTCTATTATTATTATAAACATTGCTAAATACATTATAATTGGTAATAATATTACCATAATCATAGTTTTATCATTTTTTTCCTTATTACTAACAGTAGACATAGCCTCATTATAAATATCGTTAAATGTTCTATTTACTTTATTAGTAGTATTAAATATTCTATTTTCAAACTTTATTAATGTAGTCATATAACTTGATGAACCTAATCTCCCATTAGATTTCATTATAATACTTCCATTAGAGAAATTAATATCTCCACCTTTGTATCCAAAAGCCCATATTTTAGAATTTTTTTCATTGAATTTAGTATCTGCATAAATTTTAATTTCTACATTTCCGGGCGATTGTTGAAATTTTCTTGGCATTAAACTAAAATATATGCCTTGACTATCTGTATATTGATTTACAAAATTAGTAATATTATAATTTAATGTATACGTTCTACTTCCATATTTACTAATTCCCCAACATAGTTCAACTTCATTATTTTTTTAACAATACCACATTTATATGCTTTATTGTTAAAAGAACTGCTGGTACTCCAATAATTTAATGTTTCATATATTTTTCCTGTATCATCTGATACAGAAAAGTTGGTAATACTACATTTACCTAAATTACCATATGGCTTATATCCTTCAGTTCCTTCTGTAAGATTTGCATACCATTTTTCTGTTATATGTGCAGTTCCATTTTTATCAATATATACATCCATTGTAATTTCACTTATGGAATTAGTTGCTTTTACTTTAGTTGAAAATAAACATATACTCCCCATAACTAAAAATATTGCTAAAATTAAACATTTTCTATTCTTTTTCATATGTATTTCCCCCCTCTTATGGATAGTATATCAATAATAATTTTTCTGTACAATATATTTATTTCAATATTTCTTTTAGTAGTTCTTCTAATTCTTCTTTATTATTTATAGAATTAATTTTAGCCCTTATTTTGCTTGCATCATCTATTCCTTTTATATAACAAGCCATATGTTTTCTTAATTCTTGTATTCCTACTCTTTCTCCTTTTTCTTTTACCTCAAGTTCTATATGATGTAAAATTGTTTTCAATTTTTCTTCATTTTTTATTTCTGGTAATTTTTCTTTGGTTTGTAAAAAGTGTATTAATCTCTTAAATATCCACGGATTTCCTATACTTGCTCTACCAATCATAATGCCGTCTACTCCTGTATATTCGAACATTTTAAGTGCACTTTCTTCATCTTGTATATTACCATTACCTATTACTGGTATTTTTACCGCTTCTTTTACCTCTTTTATTGCTTTTAAATCTACCTCTCCACTAAAGAATTCAGCTCTTGTTCTTCCATGAATTGTAATCATACTTGCGCCAGCTTTTTCTATAATCCAAGCAGCCTCTTTTGCTACAATGTTTTCTTCATTCCATCCTTTACGTATTTTTACGCTAACTGGTACTTTAGATGATTTTACTACTTCAGTTACTATTTCTTCTACCTTTTTTAAGTCTAATAATAATTTACTTCCATCTCCGTTTTTTACAACTTTTGGTGCTGGGCATCCCATATTTATATCAACTATATCTGCAAAACTTGATACATATTCTGCAGCTACTTTTAAAGCTTCTATATCACTTCCAAATATTTGTGCTCCAATTGGTCTTTTTTGCCCTTCTATTTTTAGTAAGTCTTTTGTTTTTTCATCACTATAGTATATTGCTTTACTACTTGCCATTTCTGTAAAGGTTATTCCTGTACCATAGTTTTCACATATTATTCTAAATGGCAAGTCTGTTATACCTGCCATTGGAGCTAACATTATATTATTATCTATCTCAACATTTCCAATTTTTAATGGTTTTAAATACATCTATTCTGTCCCCTAATCAACAAATATTGTTTTTTGTCTTCTTCCACTTATATTTAGTAACATTCCTATACAAATAAAATTCGTTACTAATGAACTTCCTCCATAGCTTACGAATGGAAGTGGTACCCCTGTTATTGGTAATAGTCCCATTGTCATTCCTATGTTTTCTATCATATGAAACAAGAATATCCCTACTATTCCCATTGCAATGTATGAGCCTAAATCATCTTTTGCAGTTTTGGCCACATAAATAGCTTTTGTTATTAATACTACATATAAAATTATTACTGCTCCTGCTACGATAAATCCCATCTCTTCTCCTATAACTGAGAAGATAAAATCTGTAGTTTTTGGATGTAAAAATCCAAGTTGTGTTTGATTTCCTTTTAATAATCCCATCCCTACTAATCTTCCTGAACCTATTGCTAGTTTAGATTGTATAATATTATATCCGTGATCCTCTTGGATCTAGATTTGGATTTAAAAATACATCTATTCTGTTTTTGGCATGAGTTGGTAATACAAAATTATATACTAGTGGTAATGCTATAGCTATTATTAATACTGTTGCTATAATGTACTTTTTATCTAAACCTGCTACGAATAACATTAATACTGTTGCCATTAAGAAAGCTATAGCTGTTCCATAATCCGGTTGTTTTATTATTAATAATACTGGTACTGCAACAGCACTTAATATTGCTAGTAATTTTAATGGCTTATTTATCTGTTTTTTATCTCTTTTTTGTACAATTTGCATTATATATGCCAAGAATACTATTACAAATATTTTTGCGAATTCACTTGGTTGAAATTTAATTCCTTCTGTTATTTTGAACCAGCTTGTTGCTCCATTTACTACTGGCGTAAATAAAACCGCTATTAGTAATATTATAAAAATTCCATAAAAGATTGGTGAGAATTTTGCTATTAAATTATAATCAATAAATATTACTACTATCATTATAGGAATACTTATTATTGACCACATTACTTGTTTTTTTAACTCGTCATAATTATCTTCTCCGTGTAGCCGAATATAGCGATATACAACCTATTACTAATAATGCTATACAACAAATTAATATTCCCCATTCCATATTTTTTAGAATTTTCTTTTTCACAAGTCTCTCCTTTCTAAAAAGAATGATTTTTTATATTTAAATAAATGTTATATTTCCAAAAAGTCCCCTTTTTTAAGGGGGCTATTGAGGTTAATTGGATTTAATTATTACTTTTAATTTTATTTATTAATACTAATTACTTATTTACTATTATTTTTCTCTTTTTCATTTTCTTCTAATTCTTCAGTTGTTTTAGTGTTTTGTTCAGTTTCCTTTTCAGTTATAGCTTCTTTATCATCTATTTTTTGTGATTTTTCTTCACTTTTTGTTTCGTCTTTTAGTTTAGCTTCTTCTGTCTTATCATCTTCTATTTTTAATTCTTCTTTAACAGTTTCCTCTTTCTTTTCCATGTCTTCTTTTTTCTCTACTGCTACTTCTTTTTCTTCCTTTTGTACCTCTTGTTTATCATCTTTTTGATTTGTTTGTCTTGCCATCTTATTTTTTACTTCTTCTTTTATACTTACAATTGGAATATTTGCATATAAAGCAGGTGCTCCTGCTAGTCCATCACCATTTGTTTTGTTTGTAAGTCTTACATCTATTGCATTTTCATCAACATCTATATATTTCTTTATTACTTCTATTATTTCTTGTTTCATTAGATCTAAAAAGTCGGCTGACACATTTGCTCTATCTTGCATTAAAACCAAATGTAGTCTTTCTTTTGCTGCATCTTTTGATTTTACTGCTTGTCCGTCTTTTTTTCCTAAATTTTTAAAAAAATTTATTATGCCTTCAAACATTATTTACCTTCCCCCACTTCATATTATTTTATTCCAAATAGTCTTTTTATTTTTGCTAAAAACCCCTTCTCTCTACCTGGTATTGTAACTTCTATATTTTCGCCTAATATTCTTCTTGCTATTTCTAAATATGCTTTTCCTGATGGTGCTTTTCTATTTTGTACTACTGGCTCTCCTTTATTTGTTTGTGTTACAACAAACTCATCATCTGGTACAACACCAATTAATTCTATGCTTAATAAATCTACTATATCATCAACATCCATCATTTCTCCTCTTCTTACCATATTTGGTTTAATACGGTTTACTACTAATTCTGGATTTTTTATATCTGATGATTCTAGTAATCCTATAATTCTATCTGCATCTCTTATTGCTGATATTTCTGCTGTTGTTACTACTATCGCACGATTTGCTCCTGCAATCGCATTTTTAAAACCTTGCTCAATTCCTGCTGGACAATCTATCAATATATAATCAAATTCTTCTTTTAATTTTGAAGTTAAATCTCTCATTTGTTCTTCATTTACAGCACTTTTATCTCTTGTTTGAGCTGCTGGAAGTAAAAAAAGTTCTTGAAAACGCTTGTCTTTTATTAGGGCTTGTCTTAATTTACATTTTTCTTCGACAACGTCTACTATATCATAAACAATTCTATTTTCTAATCCCATAACAACATCAAGATTTCTAAGTCCAATATCTGTATCAATTAATACTACTTTTTTTCCTTGCATAGCAAGTGCTGAACCTAAATTCGCAGTTGTTGTTGTTTTTCCTACTCCACCTTTTCCAGATGTTATAACGATAACTTCTCCCATATATTCTCCTCCTAAAAACTACCTCATACATTTTTTACTTACTATTTTTAACACTTATATCTTATCTTTTTTTGTATGAAAAGTCAATGAATTAGTCATAATTTTTGTAATATTTCTGTAATATAAAAGAATGAACAGTCTACAAGCGTAGATCTGCTCATTCTTTTAATCGGTAGCTAAATAAAAGCCTACCTTTTCGGAGTCTTCCAGTAATAGAGGTATGCCACATAATGCCATACAGCTTTTTTGTATCCTTCGGCAACTGGTATTTTTAACGTGCCTACCTGGATATACTGTTTTTCCATCTTGGCATCAAGCCAGCTTTCGAACTCTTCTTCCGTCATCACAGCCAAAGAATCGTTCATTTCCTCATATAGCCGTTTTGCAACCTCCTCTGGACTATCAAATATGTCGCCTTTTCCTAAAAAGTTATCGCTCATATTTTTCCCTCCACAATGCTATTGTTATTTGCAACATCTTTATTATACATTATATTTACATAATTTGCAAATTCTAAATTCTCTTTACAATCTCAGCATATTGTTCTATGCTTAATGCTTCTCCTCTTACTCTTGTATCAATGTTTAAATCCTTTAAAACTTGTTCCATTTTCTCTTTACTAATATTAAATGTTGAATTTGAAAGTGCATTTAATAAAGTTTTTCTTCTTTGCATAAAACTTACTTTTATCAACTCAAAAAACTTCTTTTCATCTGTAACTTCAATTACTGGTTTTTTTCTTAAGGTTAATTTTATTACTTCTGATTCTACTTCTGGTTCTGGAATGAAAGAATTATTTGGAACGGTCAATAATTCTTCTGCTTCTGCATAATAGTATACTGTATATGTGATTGCACCTCCACTTTTTCCTCCTGGAAGCTCAGTTAATCTATCTGCTACTTCTTTTTGTATCATTACTGTTATACTTTCAATATCTAGTCTTTCTTCTAATAATTTCATTATTATTGGTGTTGTAATATAATAAGGAAGATTTGCTACTATTTTTACATTTTTAATTTGATCCTTTTCTTTGTTTTCTCTAATTAGTTTATTTAAGTCTACTTTTAATACATCTTCATTTATTATTTCAAAGTTTTTATACATAAAAAATCTATCTTTTAAAATAGATATCATTCTATTATCTAATTCTATACATATAACTTTTCCTGCTTTTTCTAATAATTCTTTAGTTAAAGTTCCAAGACCTGGTCCTATCTCAATAACTAAATCTTCACTCGTTAAAGATGATGATTCCACTATTTTCTCTATAACATTATCCTCTATCAAAAAGTTTTGTCCCAGTTTTTTATTTGCAGTTATTCCATATTTTTTCATTAAAAATTTAGTTTCTTCATATATCTTACTCAAAAATTTTTCCCCCTCTAAAAATTAAAATCAAAATAAGCATATTTCTCTGTTTTGAATTTTAAATATCTTTCTATATCTTGGTTTGCTTGGTTTGAAATATCTTTTATTCTTTTTACCTCATTTTTACATTTTACTAAAGGATCAATATATCTCCTCTTTGATTCTATACTTATACAATACTTATCTTGTACATATTCATTTCCTTCATACATTTGAGTTGCTTCTTGAAATTTTTTAAATGCTATTTCTATCTCCTTTATCCCACTGTTATTAATTTTCTCTATGATTTCCTTTTCAGAGTATCTATATAAGTCTTCTATTTTTAGGAGACTGTACTCATTCATTTTTCTTACAGTATCTGCAATAAATTGCATTGTTAATTTATCTTTACTATCTATCCATTTCGGCCATATTTTACTTGCACGTTTAACAAATTCTTCTGCTATTTCTATATTTTTAAATCCTAGTTCGTGTATTCCTTCTTCATTTGTTAAAACTTCTATATTATCATATATTTTCTTTATAATTTCTAAATCCCATACTTCTTCAAAAAATATACCATTCATAAATGTATATTCTAATCTATCTGCAGATAATTTGGGTGTATCATTATCTGCTATTGGATATATATGATAATCCACAACTTCTTCTAATTTAATTCCATCATGTTCTAATAAATTCATAATTTCTTTTGAATTTTTAATAATATCTTCAGTTTTGGCCTCTGTTGATTCTTGATTTGTATAGTCTCCATTCATAAAGTCTATACAATGTTTGAAAGCTGGTGTTGCTATATCATGAAATAATCCTGCCAAGGTTTGTTTCTTATCTTTTGTAAAATTCCATATAATTAATGCAACACCTATACTATGCTCTAAATTTGTATAATAGAATTTATTATTATATAAACTAGTCCAGTCAGTTCCACATACGATACTACTTCCATTTATTCTTTGCATTTCACGTGTATTAATATAGTCATATAAAAATTCTGGAAACTCTTTAGATAGTATTTTATAATATTGTTTTATTTCTCTTCTTAATCCTTCAATATAGTTCATATATTTCCTCTCCATTTCTATTGTTTATTAACTACTACATAATAATTTAACTATATCTAAATTAGCTTTAGTTTATCATACTTTTTAGGATAATTCAATCTTGATAAAATCTAACTTTTATATGGTGGTTACATAATTAGTTGCAGATATTGACATTTTTATGAAAATTTAATATAATAATTATATAACAGTAGTCTCAAGAAAGAGAGGTATTGATGATGAAAAAATACGATTTTTCTGATTTACAATTTCTGCGGACGAAGCAGAAGCATTTAATCGTGTTAGTAGATTGCAAGAACTCTGCAGTGTTCCATGTGTACTCTGTACGCAGCGCAAGATTGCGATCTCTATCTGATGAAGAACTCTGGAAGAGATGCTCATCAGAAGTTAACTCTGTCCGTGTGGTTGATGAGAAAAAAGTGGATGCTTTGATAAAATCCTACGCTATTTACCCGAATGGAGAATTCCATTTGTATACTTCTCATCATGTTATCCACACCTCCAACGTTCATACTGATGTGGACGAGCTTATTTCCACTTTGAGGGAATATGCTGATGCTCTGAAAATCACTCTGTTCTTCAACGAGGTACCTGTCACGCACTACAGCTTAGCAGAGGACTGTTCGACAGAAGATGAGCTGACACCGGAGGAAAAGGAGACAATCGAGACCTTATTGGCAAAATATGAGGATCTCTTTGAGCCCTTGACAGAGAAGGAAAAGGAATGCGTAATACCAGGAACTTCGACGGATCATCCATGGGAGGGCTTTATAATTTAACCTCCCAAAAGCTGTGGACCAACTCAAAAAGTTGGTCCACGGTTTTTTTATACTAGTTCTACTAAATTTACAATAATTTTATAAGGATTTTTTGCTCTAATTTATTTATATTACAACTTAAATTTCTACTTAAGAAAATTAAAGATAGAAAAAGAATTAGAAATAACCGCCACCAATCCAGTTTGCTAATTCAATCTCTATCATAAGCACTTGAGAGGATAATTTCTCTCTTACTACTTAAAATTATACTACTAGAAAACTTTTAAGTCAAGGAGGAATTGTATGGCTAGAAATATACAAAAAGAAAAAGAATGGGCAAAAACTAAATACCGCAGAATTTTAGCTGATATAGACAAAGATTTAGGGAATGAACTAAAAGAAAAATTAAATAATGAAAAAAAGTCTATTGCGTCTTGGATTACAGAAAATGCAAAAAAATATTTAAAAAAATGACTTGTATACAGTGAGTTTTTTAGCAGGCTCGCACTATATACAAGCTCAACACTACAAAGAGTATGTATTTATTATAAGTTATATATCGTTCTTTGTAAACAAAAAATAAAATTAATTTACATTCTACTATATTTATATTACAACTCTCTAGTTCATATTCACTAAATTCTGTTGCAGTTCCATTTACATTCTACTATATTTATATTACAACGTAATGATACATTTCATTCGTGCGCACTAGGAACTTCATTTACATTCTACTATATTTATATTACAACTAATAGAGATAAAATAAAGAATCCTAATTTAATTTATCCATTTACATTCTACTATATTTATATTACAACAATAAGTTTAATGAATATAAACAAAGTTTAATGATAAATTTACATTCTACTATATTTATATTACAACCCACATGAAAATTTAGTAAGCCCACGAGTTAATATTTATTTACATTCTACTATATTTATATTACAACTATTAATTTAATAGATACTTATTTAAAAGATAGTACATTTACATTCTACTATATTTATATTACAACCTTATATCTTTCAAGTTCTTCTGTTACAGCTAATAATATTTACATTCTACTATATTTATATTACAACTATATTTTATCCTCTTTATATTGACCCTCAAAATATAAATTTACATTCTACTATATTTATATTACAACAGATTTTTTTGAATTGTATCAAAACCCTCATAACTAATTTACATTCTACTATATTTATATTACAACAGGTCTTAAATTTTATTAGTTATTGCAATACTTTTAACCTTGCAATCTGTCTACCTATATATTTATACTACATTTTTTCTATATATCCTTTTATAAAATGTTACTTTTGGTTTATTTTTCTGCATTGTCGATTTTACCTAATATTTACATTATTATAGGTCGACAGTCTTACAAGAAATTTGAAGTTTTATAATCTTCTTTTTTCCCAACAAATTGTTTATCTAACCATTTTTGATTTCTACTCTTGAAAAGTATTATTGAATCCTTATCTTCCCTTATATACCTTTTTAATTCTTTTTCTAACTTCAATAACTGAGAATCTAATAATTCTCCTTCAAATACTGAATTTTGTATATGCACTAAATACTTTTTACATATATTAAATGTCTTTCTTAAAACTTTTTGCCCCTCTTTTTCTTCTAAATTTATATCATATACTAAAATAACATACATATTACCACCACATTTTAAACCCTTCATATTGAATATCTTCTGTTAAATATTTTATGATTTTATATATTTCAAGCCTTATCAAATATTCATAACTTACATCTCTGTCTAATGTTTTATGCTTTATAGTCGTCTGTAATCTCAAATCCAGCTCTTTTGTTATTTCTTTTCTTGCATTTTCTTTTATATATAAAAAATTTAATTCTTTTTCGAAATCTTTTTCTGTTATTTGATTTTTATTTAACATAGAAAATATTAATCTATCTGCAATTATTGGTTTAAATATTTCAGCTATATCTAAACATAATGAAAATCTTCTTTCAGATGGTTCATGTAAATAACTTATTGTAGGATTTAACTGTGTTTTATATATTTCACTTAACACTCTTGTATATATTAAAGTATTGACATATGATATAAGAGAATTTATGGCATTGTCTGGTGGATTTTTTACTCTTTTTTCAAACTCCATATTTTGATTTATAATAATTTTCCATGTCTCATAGTATTTTTTCCTTATATTTCCTTCTATTCCCATTAATTCTTTTATATCTTTGCATAATTCAATTTGATTTCTTAAAAAACTAATTTCGTCTATGTATTTTTTTAGGTTTTTTCCTCTATTATCATAGTATTTTAAATTTCTATATATATTGTAAGACGCTGCATTTATAAACGCTTTTGCTAAATATAGCCTCTTTTCATTGTCTTTATAACTTTCTACTTGTTTAATTAGTAATTTTCCTGAAACGAGTTGTTCTTTAGGATAATATGTACCTGTATAAAACCCATAATAGTTAAAAAAATGGACACTTACTCCATATTTTGATATGAAGTTTAAAAGATTTGTATTAAAATCAAATTCTGTCATTACATATATATCATCTACTCTTTCTATGGGTATACTTCTTTTAGTATTATCTTTATATACTACTTCTAAAGTATTATCGTTTCTTTGTAATCTCCCACTTTTATATAAATAATAGGATTGTTTCATATTAAGCCTCCTACACATAACATAAATCATAATAAGCACATTTTTTGCAAATACTCGAATTTAATTTTGCTGGTGGTTTTTCAATATTTGATATTTCTTCTATATTTTTTTCTATATTTTCAAGTATTTTTATGTCTTCATTGTCTATTTCTATATTTAAACTTTCTCTTAAAAGAGGATAATCGATTTTTGCTTTTATGTTTTTTACTCCCTTTTTATTTAAATAATACATATAATATTTTAATTGCCATATTCCTGCCTCTTCTATTGCTTTTGTTTTCTTTACTTCATGTAATACAGCACCATCTTTTATAAAATCTACATTAATTGTATCATCAATTAATATTCCTTTAGTTTCCCTTTTATATGTTTCTTCATCTATTATTTTGCCAAGTTGAACAAGTTCACTATTTTGTTCCATATATATTTCATTTATGAAATACCATAATTTTCTTTGACATATAAAATAATAATATACCATTATTCCTGTTATTTTCATTTATAATTTCCTATATAATATATTTAGGTTTTTAATGGTTTTACCTATAAACCATCAATCCTTTTTATTAATTATTTTATTCTCATAATGTTCTGGATTCTATATCGTATTCTTCATCTTTTTCTATTAGTAATCCTAATTTTTTATCATATTTTAAGTCTATTAAGTATATATCATCTACTAAATTAGTTATTCTATCACCATATTTCCATTTTATGCTTGTCCTAACATTTGTAACTAATTTTTCTATTTCTCTTCGTAATTGATTTTTTGGTTTATTTTCTTTATGCTGTTTACATTTTTTATATTGATCTATTAAGTCTATATTTTCTTCATATACAGATCTTGGCATTACTTTTATATTTTGAATATTTCTTAATATTTTCTGGGCTTCCTTTTTTACTAATTCATAATCTACCATATGGTCTAATATTTTCATACTTTTTTCAAAGTTTTCTAAGAAATCCGTTCTATATAGATATTCTTCCGAATATAGCTTGTCTACTAACTCTATTTTTTGTACTTCTTTTAATATTTCCCCGTCATATTTTGATAATAATTCTATACTGTTATGATATATATCTCTATCATATACTGCGCCTATTCCAGACGAATTTTCAGTGTATATATATACATTTGCTTCGTCACTTTTATATTCTCTTTTTCTATAACATCTTCCTAATCTCTGAAATAGACTATCTAATGTAGACATTTCTGTAAAAAGATAATCAAAGTCTATATCTAATGAAGCTTCTACAATTTGTGTACTAATCCATACTCCACTATTCTCACTATTTGAAAAATTCTTTATTTCTTCTTCTAACTTTTCTTTATCTTTTGATATAAATCTTGAATGTAATAAATTTATGTTTTCTACTCCTATTTCATTTAGTTTTCGATATATTTCTATTGATTTATTTACTGTATTAGCTATTATAAGAACTTTACTATTTTTAGTTTTCTTATTTATAAATTCCACATCATCTATAATTTCTTTATCTTTTAATTTTATTTTATGCCTATCTATGTCTTTTATAAATTCATCATACACGATATCTATATTGTATTCTTTTAATTTATCTTTATAAATTCTAGGTAATGTTGCTGTCATTATCATAAATTTTCCGCCGTATATCATTTATCATTTTTAAACCTTTTAATATTACAGCAACTATTTCTGGAGAATAGCCTTGAATTTCATCTATAATTATTTTTGAATATGATAGCATTGCATATATTTTCTCATATCCTTTAAATTTAAACACAAATGTAAATATCTGATCTATTGTACATGTTGTTATTTTTGAAAAAAATTGATTTGCTTGTATATATTTTTCATATGAATTCTCTATTTCTTCTTTAGTTTCTTTTTCTTCTAAATAGTCTAATGATGTAGAATGAAGTAATCCCACATTATGATATCCAATCAAATTATGTATTCTATCAAATATAGCATTTATACTTATCCTAATTGGAAGTGTAAAAAACGCTTTTGAGTTTTTGCTCCATATTAATGCCGCTTCTGTTTTACCTATTCCTGTAGAACCTATTACCAAAATATTTTTATCTTGATTTTCTTTACAGAACTCTTGTAATTTATTTAAATTATGCTCTTTTTCTATATAATTTTTAGTATATATTGATATATCTTTAATTGTAGTATCTTCAATTTGTACCCCTGCTGATGCACTATGGTCTATCTTATGTAATAATCCTTTTAATAAGCAATACTCTATATACAATTTATCCCCTTGCTTTATTCTATTTAAATTTCCTACATATTTTAGCCAAAGAGTATTGGGTTTACTATTTAGTTTTAAATTTGTTTCTTTTTTTATTTCTTCATATCTAGGTAAAATATCTTTTTGTATAATTTCTTGTATTAATTTTCTATCTGTATTTACATCTTTTCTCTCGTGATGATAAAAAATTGTTTGAACTAATAACTTTTTTTCTTCTTCTGTTAATTCTAATTCTTCCATTGGAATAAATAATGGAGATAATTCTTCATGTTTTATTTCATTATTAAATTCTGTTTCTATTTCTTTTAATTTTAATGCATTAAGGATTTGATTTTGAAATGGTGTGTATGCTTTACCGAACATCATGATATAAACAAGCAATTTTTAATATATTCCAAAATCTTTCTTCATTTATTTCTTTATTTTCTAATATTTCTTTTCCATATAATTCTTTTATTATTTCATATTGTTCTATTAGCTTATCTGTATGTTCTTTTATACTTTCTATTGGTTCCGATTTTGCATATAACATAACAAATTTCTCCTTTAATATTGATTAAATTGCTTATTCTATTTTATTTATATTATAAAATGTAAATATCCAACAAGTTTAGATACATAGTTTACATTTTACTATATTTATATTACAACTTCTTTCAATTTTGTTTTTATATCATCTGTTTTAAAATTTACATTCTACTATTCTTATATTACGACCCATCGCAAAGAGCAAATGGGGTTATGACTCTGGCATTTATATTCTAATTTATTTATATTATAATAATGCAAATATCCAATAAGTCTAGATACTTAATTTATATTCTATTATATTTATATTACAACTTATATAAGCTTATAAACAAAAAAATTCTCACTAAAATTTGCATTCTACTTATAAAATATTACTAAATCTCCATCTTCATCTTCTAATACATCTTGCACTGTTTCATTAGTATCTTTTTCAATATATTTAACATCTATTTTTTCCCATCTTCTTAAATTGTTTTCATCAATTTTATAAACTGTATTTAGTCTATAATTAATTCCATTATTCGTTTTAGCTTTTGGTACATATGCATTATAATTTTCTAAATTGGTTTCAGTAACTGGCTTTACCTCTTTTAGAATTTTAATTCCATCTACTCTAACCAAGTCTTCGTTTCTACCTAATGTAAAAGTTTCTTCTCCCATTAAAATATTGTTATATATTTTATCTATTACCTGGTCCTCTGCTTCTATATGTATTACTAAATTTATATTTAATAATTGATGTACATTTCTTGGCATTGCTGTTACTACATCTTTTCCTTTAAACATCCTTAAAGTTTGATAGTTACTAAATATACTTTCGAATTCTCCTTGTATAGATATATTCATTGGAAAGTATTCTCCTGGTTTTGCTTGTAAAATTTTGTGAAACATTCCTATTACAGTTGAATATGGTGGTAAAGGATATGTTTCAGCTACTTTATATGCAAATGGCTTTTTATAGCATGCTGTTTCTTGAAATAGATTGAGTTTTAATATTTTCAAATCTATCATCCTCCATTACATTATTTATAATACTCTTTTACTTCATTTTCTAATTTTTCAAAAAATTCTTGTATATTTACACTATTAAATATAGCTTGTACTTCTTCTTCATTTGCAAATTCATTTTTTACAAGCCCCACATAAGTGTCTTTTAATATTTCTTTATCTCCTAATTTTAAAGTAGCTGTATCTTTTAAAATGTCTGTATTTATTCCATATTGTCCTTCTTTTGCATCTAATTTTATTCTACCTAAGAAAAATGGAGAATTTATTTCATATATTCCACCTATAATAAATAGTGGACTTAAGTTTTCTTCTCTTCCTCTAATTTCTCTGTTTAATATTTTAATAACTTCTAATAGCTCAATTACTCTTTTTACTTTTTCATCATTCGATAATTTTATATTTCCATCTTCTCCTATTTTTTCTAAGTCTATTGTTATTGTATATGTATAAAAACTTAAATGTTGTTCTACATTAGCTATATTAGGGAATTCATTAATTCTATCTGCTAAACCTTTATTTGTTAAAAATTCCATATCACTTTTATAGTCTTCTAATGATATTGCATTACTTAATCTTACTGCTGCACTTCTTGTTTTAGATTCTCCTTCTTCTTTTTTAGCTGTTTTCATATAACCAAATAAATCCATTTCTTCTGAATCTTCAATTGTTAAGTCATCTTTAAATTGAATTGTTCCTTTTAATTTATCTACTACTTCTAAATTCCAATTAAACATTTTATTTCCAAGTCTCGCTATGTCATATCTTAATGCTTGTCTTGATGCATATGTATAAACACTTCCATCTCCTCTAGATAGTTTTTTTAACTCTGATATATTTCCTATTCCTTCTCCATAATTTAAACTTTGTGCTTTAAAAATTATTGTTAATGTTATTCCTTTTTTATTCATTTTCTTTTCCTCCTTCTTTTTTCTCATATTTATTTGATACAAGTCCTGCTAAAAAACTATGTCCTATTGAACCAAAGTCTAATTCTCCATCTTGCATTACCTCTAAGAATATTGGAGAAACATCTTTCCCCATAGCAATATTAAGCCTAATTACTATATCCATAAACTCATTTTTATTTCCTGCTTTTATACTATTTAGCATTTTATATGTATAACCTTCTAATTTATTTAGTTCTTTTTTGTATTTTAATTCTTCATGTATTGCGACTCCCATACTATATAATGCATATAACTTTTTATTACTTTTCTCAATTTCTTCTTTTTCCATTTTTCTATCTCCTTTCTTTAATTTGTTTAAAGTATTTCTAGTTTGTATTGCTAGAAATGAATTAAATCCATTTTCATATCCATTTACTATGGTTTCTCTTATCTTGTCATTTATTAAATAATTTATATCTTTATTTTTTAATATATAATCTACAATTTGTAGTTTGTATTTGTAATCAGTAATTACTGATAATAATTGTTTTGAATATTTTGTAAAAAACTTTGCTACATATTCTTTAATATTGAAATATTCCATCCTACTATATGCTAAATATTCTGCATCAAATTCAATTACAAATATATTATTTAATTTCCATTCAGTTAATTTTTTTTCTTGTTCTACTATATCAACTATTACTTTTTGGTATGGATTTTCCATTGATTTATCTTGTTTAGAATTTGCACTAAGCATAAAGTTTATATTATATAACTGTTGTATATTTGTATCATAATTTATAAAACTATATACTTCTTTTTCTTTGTATACTGGATTTCCTAGCTCTACTTCTCTATATGTTTTTGATATGCTAGACATTCCTGCTGGAATACAAAATAGAATTAATTTACATACATCACAAATTGGCATTTTTACATTTTGATTCCAAAAAAAGTTTTTCATATTATCACTACTAACTGCGAGTGGTACGAAATTTCCTTCTGAATATGTAGATGTTAATAATTCAGTATCTCCACACATTACACAATTTGATTGTACTTTTTCTATCATATAACTTTTAATATCTTCTATATTCTTTCCTTTTTCTATATATTTTTTTAATAGATTATTATAAATACTTTGCATTTCTTTTGTAATTAAAGAACCTTCAAGTTTCTCTCTTATCTCAGCTTGTACTTCATCTATTGTATATTTATTTTCTAGAATATCATGTATATATCCCATTTCTACAATGTTACTAATATAATCTTTATAAAATACCTTTTGTTGTTCTTCATATGATAATCCAGTTTTTACTACATTCAAGAATGATGCTTGTCCAAAGTATGTTTTACTTAATATGCTTTTAAATAGATTTAATGTGAGTTTTTTGTTTATATGCTCCTCATACATATTTTGTTTAATAGTCTCAAATACTGTATTTAGCTCTTCTATATCTTCTATTTTATCAATTTTGTTATATTCTTCTAATATGTTATTATATACAGTTTCATCAATTTTTTTTATTTTATCTAACTGTATTTTTATACTTTGTTTTATATATTTCTTTTCTTGTGCTATCTTATCTTTACATATTTTTTGTTCTTTTTTATCTTCTGTTTCATTTTCTAAATTATTTTTTATTACTTTAAATGATTTGTCTAATTTATTTGCCATCTTTTCTGCTATGTTGTAAATATTAAAAAAATATGAGAAATAATATTGATCAAATTTTTTTAAATCTTCTGTATCAAATTCTATATAATTTTCTTTTTTTGATGCAAATTCATCTTTCGCTTTTTCTAAGATTTTTAAAAAACCAACTATTCCTGCATTTAAAAACCAATCTTGCAAATATACTTTTATTTTCACTTTTTCACCCCATTTCTTATATAATATTAAACATTCCAAAGCCTGAACTATGTTTACTTCCCATTCCACTTTTATATAAATAGTCTAGTAATTTTTTATCTCCCTTTAATTCAAATGTTCCTACTGATGCTTCTATTTTCTTTTCATAAAATTTTACTATTAATTTTTTTGCATTTATCGGTGATATATCGAATGTATTAATTATATCTTCTGGCAAATTACTTATTTTTAGTTGTTCTCTTATATTTATTTTTAGAGTACTTTTAAATTTTTCGTTTCCAAAAGAATAATACATATCTGTTCTTTTTAGTTGATTTCTATCTCTTACAATTAATGGTGACACAAATTTTACTTCTATAGTATCTTCTTTTATTTCTTTTTCTTGAATTAGTGAAATGTTTCGTAGTATCATTTTATTGTTAGGTATTAAAAATTCTTTTTGTTTTTGGTGATTAAAAGAATTATATAATTTGACAGCAATATTATAGTCTTCGATAGACATATTTAATTCTAATTTCTTATCTTTTAATATAATTTCTTCTTCTAAAAATTTAGGCCCATAAAAAAATACCGCGAATGTGTATGGCTTTATTACATTTTCATTATTATATAATTTATCAAATTCTTCTTTGTCGTAATTTGATAATGAAAATTTAATAAAGCTCAACAAAAATTTACGGTATTGAATCGAAATTCTCTCATTTTCTAAATCAAAATAGAGTTTTAGTCTCATACTATCCCCCCTTTCCTTTTTTATTTTACTACATCATAATTGTAGAAAATTGTAATAATTTGTCGAAGAAAAAAATTTTTTGTATTATTTTTTACTATTTAGCTTATATGTTCTAATTTCCTCAATCTTATCTTCAACTATAACTTTGTCATTTTTTAACGTAATCTTACTTTCTACTTTCTTATTCCACATTTTAAGATTTTCATTACTTTCTATTGTTATTTTCAAATAAATTCCTCCTTCAGTGGATTAAATCCACATTAAGTTTAAATTATAAAGACAATCCTTTATTGTCTTTAGTTTCTACTGTATTTATATTACTTTTAAATTTTAAAATAAAACAAAATATAATTTATGTTTTCATATTCTAATATATTTATAATTAAAATGATAGTTACATTATATTGTTTTTATTATTTTTTGTCAATAGTTTATAAATATAATATAATTTATGTTGGAACTAAAATTATATTATATCTGTAATTTTAACTTATCTCCTTGTTTTTATATAAGCTACTTTAATTCCTTCTTCACTTCTTTATAATTAGGCATATAAGTTTCTATTAATTCCCAAAACTTCTTAGAATGGTTCATATGTTTTATATGACAAAGTTCGTGTAATATTACATATCTTATTGCCTCTTTGCTATATCCAATTAATTTTAAATTTATTGTTATATTTTTATTTGATGAACAACTTCCCCAAGCATATTTTATTTCTCTTATTCTTATTTTGTTTGGTTTTATACCTGTCTTGCATATTAATTCTTTTGCTGTTTTTTCTATTATTTGTATAAATTCTTCTTTTTTATATAGGTTTGGTTTATCTGTTTTAAAATTTTGTTCTTTTTGTTTTTTTAATACCCAGTTTGCTTTTTTTATTAAGAGTTTTTCTATATCTTCTTTAGCAACATATTTAGGTGCAGTTACTATAACTGCACCATTTCCGTATTTTTATATAAATATTTTTTATGTTTTTTCTTATTATATTATACTGTATTTCTTCACCTTTGTATTGTATCTTTTCCATATTATACTTCCTATTTATATTTATGTTCAAAGAGCTATGTAATCATAGCTCTTTGTTATTGTCGTTATTTGACAGGTGTGCCCTTTCCTGTATCTCTTTTGACCTATTTCTAGGTGTATAGAAGCACTATCTCTACTCCAAATAACTCTTTATATTGTACTTTAATTGTAACATTTTTATACACTTTTGTAAATAGTTTTATTTTTTTGCCTTAGTTTTATTAAATTGCTATTTCTTATTATCCATGCTGACATTACAGAGTTCTGTGGATGCTGTTTGCTATTGTTTGTATTTAATCTCACAATAACATTTAAATTATCTCTTTCTAACCTACCAATTAAAAATATTGTATCTTTATTCTTCATATCTTGTATCACTTCATCTGGATTTAGAACTATTCTATCAATATTTTCTATTATTTTTTTATAATCTTTGGGGTGACTTTGGTATATATGCTGTTTTCTTTCATCTGTTAATACAACCATCTCTGTTTTAATCTTTTCACTATATAATCCTATTTTGCTTTTATCTATTTTTCCTATATAATGCACTTATTTTTTCTCCTTTTGTCCCCTAAATTATTATCCCCCCTATTAGATTATTCCTATATCTATTGGTTTTAAGTCTTCCTCTTTTGTTCCTTTTTCTAGTGCTTCATATAAGGCAGAAACTGTATCTAGTGCTGTAAAACATGGAATTTTACTTTCTACTGCTAATCTTCTTATTTTAAAACCATCTCTTGACTCGTGTTTTCCTTTTGTTGGTGTATTTATTATAAAACTTAGCTTTCCAGATTGAATTAATTCTGGAATACTATTTTCACCTTCCCACATTTTTTGTACGGTTTGGGCTTCTACTCCATTTTCATTTAAGAAGTTTGCTGTTCCGTGAAGTAGCATATATTTTAAAGCCTAAATTATCTAAATTTCTTGCAATTGGAAGCATTTCTATTTTGTCTTTATCTCTTACTGTTATTAACACATTTCCTTTATATGGAATATTAACTCCACTTGCTATAAATGCTTTTAGTATTGCCTCTGAAAAGTCTTTTGCAACACCTAATACTTCTCCTGTAGATTTCATTTCTGGTCCTAAACTTGTATCTGCATTTTTTATTTTTTCAAATGAGAATATTGGCATTTTTACTGCTACATAATCACTTCTTTTGTATATGCCTGTACCATATGGCATATCACGCAACTTTTCACCTAATATTACTCTTGTTGCTATATCTATTACTGGTAAATTTGTAACTTTGCTTATGTATGGTACTGTTCTACTAGAACGTGGATTTACTTCAATTATATATACATTTCCTCTGTTTATGATGAATTGTATGTTTAATACTCCTATTACATTTAACTCTTTTGCAATTTTTTTTGTATATTCTATAATTGTTTTTTGATTTTCTATGTTTATATGCTGTGTTGGATATACTGATATACTATCTCCTGAATGAATTCCTGCTCTTTCTAAGTGTTCCATTATTCCTGGAATTAGTATGTCTTCTCCATCAAATATTGCATCAACTTCTACTTCTTTTCCTAACATATATTTATCTACTAAAATTGGATGTTCTTGTGCAATTTTATTTATTTCTGTAATAAATTCTCTTACTTCATTATCATCATATGCAATTGCCATTCCTTGTCCACCTAATACATATGAAGGACGTACAAGTACTGGATATTTTAATTCATTTGCAACTTTTATAGCTTCTTCTGCTGTAAATACTGTTCCTCCCTTTGGACGTGGTATTTCACAGTTTTCTAATGCTTCATCAAATAATTCTCTATCTTCTGCTCTATCCATATCAATTTCAGCAGTTCCTAGAATTTTTACTCCCATATCTGTTAATGCTTTTGTTAGTTTTATTGCAGTTTGACCTCCAAATTGAACTATTGCACCATATGGTTTTTCTGTTTGTATTATATTTTCTACATCTTCAGGTGTTAAGGGCTCAAAGTATAGTTTATCTGCTATATCAAAGTCTGTACTAACTGTTTCTGGATTATTGTTTATTATTATTGTTTCATATCCTTTTTTCTTTAATGCCCATACACAGTGTACACTACAATAATCAAATTCTATTCCTTGTCCAATTCTTATTGGTCCGTGAGCCTAGAACTACTATTTTTTTCTTATCTTCTCTATCCATTGCTTCATTGTCTTCATCATAGCTTGAATAATAATATGGTGTACTTGCATCAAATTCAGCAGCACAGGTATCTACCATTTTAAAGTTTGCTACTATTCCATTTTGAAGTCTCATTTCTTTAATTTCTGTTTCTGATTTTCCACATAATCTTGAAATTACTTTATCTGTATATCCCATTTTTTTAGCAATTGTTAATAAGTCCTTAGTTAATTCTTCGTTCTTAAGGCTAGTTTCTATTCTTACAAGTCTTTCGATTTTATTTATAAAGAATTTATCTATTGTTGTAATTTCATGTATTTTATCTACACTTATTCCTCTTCTCAAAGCCTCAGCTATTACCCAAATTCTTTCATTATCTACACGTTTTAAATCTTTTAATATTTCTTCATCTGATAATTCTTTTAATTTTAAGAGCTCTAAACTGTCTACATTTTCTTCTAGTGATCTAATTGCTTTCATTAACGCTTGTTCTATTGATGGAGCTATTGCCATTACTTCTCCTGTTGCTTTCATTTGTGTTCCAAGTTCACGTGATGCTGTTAAGAATTTATTAAATGGCCATTTTGGTATTTTAACTATGACGTAGTCTAGTACTGGCTCAAAGCAAGCATAAGTTTTCCCTGTTACTGCATTTTTTATTTCATCTAATGTATATCCTATTGCTATTTTAGCTGTTACTTTTGCTATTGGATATCCTGTTGCTTTTGAGGCTAAAGCTGATGAACGACTTACTCTTGGGTTTACCTCTATAACTGCATATTCAAAACTATTTGGATTTAGGGCAAATTGTACATTACACCCTCCTTCTATTTTAAGTGCAGAAATAATTTTTATTGCAGATGATCTTAGCATTTGATATTCTTTATCTGCAAGTGTTTGTGATGGTGCAACTACTATACTATCTCCCGTATGAACACCAACTGGATCTATATTTTCCATATTACATATTGTAATACAACTTCCATTAGAATCTCTCATTACTTCATATTCGATTTCTTTCCAACCTGCAATACATTTTTCAATTAATACTTGATGTACTCTTGATAGATGTAACCCACTTTTTGCTATTTCCTCTAGCTCTTCCATTGTATAAGCAATTCCTCCACCAGTACCACCTAAGGTATAAGCTGGTCTTACTATAACTGGAAGACCTATTTCACTTGCAAAATTTTCTGCATCTTCATATGTATTTACTACTTTACTTGCAACACATGGTTCACCAATTTGCTCCATTAAATCTTTAAATTCTTGTCTATCTTCTGCTTTTTTTATTCCCTCTGGGCTTGTTCCAAGAAGACGTATTTTATGTGACTCTAAAAATCCATCTTCATATAGCTCCATTGCTATATTTAGACCTGTTTGTCCTCCAAGGTTTGGAAGTATACTATCTGGTTTTTCTATTTCTAATATTTTTTCTATTGTTTTCTTTGTTAATGGTTCTATGTATATTTTATCTGCCATATCTTTATCTGTCATTATTGTTGCAGGGTTTGAATTAACAAGTACTACTTCAATTCCTTCTTTTTTAAGTTCACGACATGCTTGTGTTCCTGCATAATCAAATTCTGCTGCTTGACCAATTATTATTGGTCCGAGAGCCTATTACCAATACCTTTTTTATATCTTTATTTTTTGGCATTTTAATTTCTCCTTTATTTTTATTTTCTTACAATTTCTAAAAATTCGTCAAATAAATAACTTGAATCTTCTGGTCCTGGACATGCTTCTGGATGGTATTGCACTGTCATAATATTTTTTCCAATATAGCGTAATCCTTCTACTGTTCCATCATTTATATTTATGTGTGATATTTCTGCAACCTTAGGATCCACACTATCATCTTTTATTGCATAACCATGGTTTTGTGAGGTAATACATACTCTACCAGTATTAAGGTCTTTCACTGGGTGATTTGGTCCACGGTGTCCATATTTTAGTTTATAAGTTTTTGCACCTGTAGCAAGTCCCATTAATTGATGTCCTAAACATATCCCTAGTATTGGTAAATCTGCTTCATATAATTTTTTAATATTTTCTATTGCAACTGTGCAATCTTCTGGATTTCCTGGCCCATTTGAAAGAACTATCCCCTCAAATTCTCCAGATAAGAGTTTAGAATAGTGCGTGTCCTGTGGAAATACAGTAACTTCGCAATCTCTATGTAATAAAGAATTTATAATGTTTTGTTTTGCACCAAAGTCAAGTAATGCAATTTTGGTTTTTCCATTTCCTACCTTATAAAATTCATTTGAAGTAACTTTTTCTACTAAATTAGATATTTCATAATTTTTTATTTCTTCTAATATATCATCTATATTAGATATATCATTTGTAATTTTACCTTTCATTGTTCCTGCTGTTCTTAACATTTTTGTAAGACTTCTTGTATTAACTCCTTGTAAACCTGGTATATTGTTCTCTTCTAAAAATTTTAAAATATGCATTTTACTTCTAAAATTGCTTTCCATTTCTGCAATTTCATGAACAAATACTGCTTCTACCCAAGGTTTTCTTGATTCTTGATCTTCTTTCGTTAATCCATAATTTCCTATTAGTGGATATGTCATTACAACTCCTTGTCCTGCATATGATGGGTCTGTAAATATTTCTAAATATCCTGTCATTGAAGTGTTAAATACTACTTCACAAATAGTATCAACATTTGCTCCTATCCTCTCTCCACTAAAAACGCTACCATTTTCTAAAACTAAATAGCCTTTCATGATAACCTCCTATTTTATTTTTTCCTAAATTCTATCTTACCATATATAGAGAAAAAAGCAAATATTTTATCGAAAAATATTTAAAAATATTTTTTGTCTTTTTAGATGTATTTTTATTGACTTTTATATCTTACTATGATATTATCTTGTTTAAGGGAAGTAAACATTGGGCTTTATATTTTAAAAGAGGAGGTGAAACCCAATGGAAAGTATACTTAGTGCTATTAATGGTATGAAGCAAGATATTATTAATGAAATGAAGCAATGTATTGTAGATGAAATAAAACAAACTAATCAACGTATTGATTCTCTTGAAGAAAAATTTGACAACAAGTTTGATACTCTTGAAAAAAAGGTTGATAATAATTCTTCTAATATTTCTAACATTTTAAATAATACTTCTAAGATGCAAAAGGATATTACTGATAACTCTAATAATATTGTTAACATTTTAAGTAATACTTCTAAGATGCAAAAGGATATTACTAATAACTCTAATAATATTGCTAACATTTTAAGTAATACTTCTAAGATGCAAAAGGATATTACTAATAACTCTAATAATATTGCTAACATTTTAAGTAATACTTCTAAAATGCAAAAGGATATTACTAATAACT
>JAAVZA010000004.1 GCA_022791395.1 Clostridia bacterium | reverse complement strand
GTTAAATTTTCTTCATCTGCTACAATTTTAAATATTCTATATAATTCTAAATTTATCATAATATGACCTTCTTTATTAATATTCTTATTTATCATTATAGCATAAAAATATTTTATGCACTATTATTTATATAAGATTTATAGCTTTGTTTACTACAGATATTTTAAAATTTATTGAAATATTTATATAGTATTTTATTTCTTATCTTTTATCTATGGTATAATTTAAATTATGAAAAGAAGTCAATTTACAATTAATTCAATTACTTCTTTTATTAATAAATATGAGGAGAATTTTAATGGTATATTATATAGGAAGTATAGAAAAAAATAAAAATAATGGAGAAACTCTTAGATTTTATGATAAGTTAGAAAAAGAAGAATATGAAAAGCTTGATACTGCATATTGTACTTTAAAACAATTCACTTCGATTTATAATTATTATAAAATGGTAGAAGAAAATAGAAAAGAATTATATAAAGCAATAAAAAAGTCTAAGACAAATGAAGAAATTTCATGTGCTAATTATATGTCATATGAAAAAAGTACTGTATATAATATTAATAGATTAACAATTAATTTTGTAGGAATTTTCTATTCATATATTAACAATATTGAATATGATATTAGTCGTGAATATGGAAAAAATTCTTTACATTATGAAAAATTACAAGAAATTACAAATAGGTATTTTGAATATAATTTTGAATATAGATTTTTATATAGATTAAGAAATTATTGTATTCATCATGATCTACCAATTAATCAAATAAACTACACAATTGGTACTAAGTTAAAGGATTTTGCAATAAATTCAAATATATTAATGGAACATCCAGAAGAATGGAAACACTTAGAAACTGATTTTATGAGTAGAAAAACTATTTCTCTTTATGATGTAGTTAATAATTTTCAAAATTTATTACTTAATTTTAATAAAGAAATTTCATTAATTAATAAGAAGGAAATTGTGGAGGCTATGTTATTATTGGCTAGATATATATATATTCCACTTGATAATACTTTATTAATTATGGCATAATCAGAAGAGAAGCTAAATAATTTTGACAGAGTAGTAATTTCTAACTTTTCAGAAATTGCACATTATACAGAATATATATTAGATGAGTTAGGGATTTCATATACCATCAAATAAAAGAGAGCATAGCTCTCTTTATGTTTATATTCATTATTCAAATCGTAATTTAAATCTCTGTCTTTCAAGCATTATCCTATTTTATAGTTTTTCTCCTCTCAATTTGATTATTTTCCTATTACATAAGCAGTATTATCACTTGTTCCATCTCCAGATATTATTTTAATAATATCTGATTTTAAAGAAATGCAAGGACGAATACCATTTTTATAAAATGGACCAATAGTACAATTACCAGTATTATCAACCCTCAAACAATAAGTATTTTCATATACCCCATAGTTGTGCAATATTGTTCTTACTGAAAAACTATTTTCCATATAAGTCTCGTTTCCAGCCATCCCTGTGCGTATAGATGCAAGCCAGTATGAACTTCCATTATACAATAATCCAAAATTTTTCATTTGTGCTTCATCAGTTTTATAATTAGTATCGGATTTATAACATCCTGTATCTCTACTTTCCCATCCGGTTGGCAACGTATAATTACTTGAAATTGAAATGGTTCCTGCTTCTCCATTATGTTTGTCTTTATCCACAAAAATTCCATCTATTACTGTTGGTATACTCCCTACACATCTCGCATCATATGCATATTCTGTGTTTATATATGCCTCTGCTTCATTATTTAAATTTTCTATTGCATTATTGTACGCACTTTTTCCTTCTTCCCATGTATTTCCTGTTCCTAATGCTATTTCTTTTACGTTTTTATCTGATATTATTTGTAAACCATATTCTGATGTTGTAGGATATAATACTCTACATATTATTACTCCATTATCTCCTACTTCACTTTTTCCTGTATCATATTTTATATAATCTCCTGTCTTCAAATCCTCAAGTGCAATGATTGGCTTTATTGATGGAGCATCACTTTCTGTTCCACCATTTATATTTTGTATTTTATTAAATAACTTATCTATTTCTGTTTTCTCATATTCTTGCGCATTTATGTAATTTTTTCCTGCTTCTTTTGCTATATTAAAAATTCCATGTTCTCCAATTGTTAAATTGATTGTGACCCCTACTAGTATTAATAGTATAATAATTGTAATTACTAGTGCAATTAAAGTAATACCTTTTTTCCCATTTAGTTCATTCATTTTCTTTTGTTCCTTTCTACTCATATTTTACTATCCAATTTTATCTTTATAACATATATATTTCAATAAAAAAGCAGTTTTTTGGTTATTACAAATATACATAAGCTTAGGTTATACCTATTCTAATAATATTAATCTAAAATAATACAAAAAATCACTACCTTTCGGTAATGATCTTCTGCCATCTTGGTGTTTTATTTTACTACTCCAAGATGAAACGTATTTCAGTTAGAAATCTACGCTTTTCATAATAGGTAATAACACTTCCTAGCTATTATGCAATGATGATTTTATTCTATTCCAAAATAATCTAGGACTTTGCACACATTCAAATTATACCTGTGGCTATCCCAACAATCACCTGCATATTCCTTCAGAATCTCAATAGAACAAAAACATTTTGCATCAAAATGTTTTTCCATCCACTCCAGTACATAGGAATTGCTGCCATTCCAATTGTACTCTATTTCTTTAGGAACACCATTCATTTCATACAGCTTGTAAAGAGCCTTTGCAAGTGTTCGCTTACCAATCCCCTGTCCCTGCAATTTTTCATTAGTAAACCATGATACAATTGTCCATATATTGTCTTTCGTATCAATGTCTACTTTACAAGAACAAACTTTTTCTTTTTCAAGAAAAGCATAACACTCTACATATCCTTTAAGTGTGCGTAAATCAAATAAAATCCGATCGGTTGTCACATTTAAATTTGATAATGCCATATAGTCATCTCCCTATAATGAATCAATGTCTTTATGTACCAAAATTATTATAACACATTTTACATAATATTGCAATTATATATAGCTTAACAAGTAAAAAGCCATTCATCTTGAATGGCTTTTTTGTTTTATATTTATTCAAATATTTCAGCAAATTCTTCTCCGTCAATTTTTTCTTTTTCTAATAATATTCCTGCTACTTGGTGTAATTTATCTATATTTGCTTTTAAAATTTCTTCTGCTGTCTTATAGGCTGTATCTATTATCCTTTTTGTTTCTTTATCTATTATGCTTGCTGTTTCCTCTGAGTATTCTTTGCTTTGCGCAAAGTCTCTTCCTAAAAATACTTCTTCTTGTGTAGAACCTAACATTATCGCTCCTACAGTTTCACTCATTCCGTATTTTGTTACCATACTTCTTGCTATTTTTGTTGCTCTTTCTATATCATTTGATGCTCCTGTTGAAATATCATTTAATATTAATTGCTCTGCTACTCTTCCACCTAGTAGTGATACTATATTTTCTTCCATTTCTGTTTTTGACATAAATGATTTATCTTCTGTTGGACGATACATTGT
>JAAVZA010000040.1 GCA_022791395.1 Clostridia bacterium | reverse complement strand
TGGTTAGCAATAATAGATGATAAAGACAGGGGGTTAATAGAAATGGCAGAAGAAAAACACAAAATAATAAAAGAAGCAAAAGAAGAAGTAGAAGAAATACTATCAGATGCAGTAATAAAAGAATTAAATGAATTAAGACAAACAGCAATATGGGAAGAAAACTCTGCAAAATACTATGGAAGAGAACAAGGAATAAAAGAAGGAATAAAAGAAGGTGCAAGACAAAAACAAATAGAAATTGCAAAAGAAATGCTAAAAAATGGAATTAGTATAGAGCAAATTAGTAAAATAACTAAATTAACGCTACAAGAAATAGAACAACTAAAAGTATAGTAAAAACAAAAAAATAAAAAACCTTATTTCATAGGAAAAACTTGGAATATATTATGTACAAGCCGCATATAATACTATTATATAGCGGCTTTTGCAGATCTAAGGAAAATTTGACATTTAAATTTTTATAGTATATAATGAGCATATCACTTGAAGGAGGTTTTTTATTCAAATGATTAATAATGAGAAAGCGTCACTTTCCATAAGAAGAATAGCATTTATAGCAATTATACTTATGTTTGTATTAGGAGTAAGTGTAATGGCTACAAATGTACAATTAAATAGTGTGAAAATTATACTTTCAAATAATTATGAAATAAATGTATTAACAACAAAGACAAAGGTAAGAGATGTTCTAGATGAAAGCCATATAGTAGTTTTACCAGAAGAAATAGTAGTTCCTAATTTAGATGCAGATATTTTACGGAAATAAAGTGATTACAATAACAAAAGCATTAGAGAATGGAGATACTGTAATAAAACTTGCTGAAGAAAATAAAGAGGTTCAAGTGGAACAATTATTAGGAAATTATAGTACTATAGTTGAAAAAATCATTACAGAACAAGTAGAAATTCCTTTTGAAACAATAACAAAAGATTCAGGAAATGCAAGTGAAGGTTCATCAAATAGAATAATAACACAAGGTAAAAATGGTTTAAAAGAAATAACATATAAAGCAAAATTTAGAAATGACATTGAAATAGAAAGAACAGTATTAAAAGAGACAATAATAAAATCACCAGTAAATAAGGTGGTTGAAGTTAATAAAAAGGTTGTAACCTCTAGGGCAAGCATTGAAAGATCAACTTACAATCCTGCAACTACTGCAAGTACAACACTTGCAAAAAAAGTAGAAGGGAAAACACCACAAGTAAAAACCTTTAATACATCAGCATATTGTGCGTGTAGTAAATGTTGTGGAAAAACAACAGGAATAACATCATCAGGAGCAAGAGCAACTTCATGGTATACACTTGCTGCGGGTCCAGCATATCCTATTGGAACAATAATTTATATACCATATTTTAAAGATAAACCAAATGGTGGATGGTTTGTAGTGCAAGATAGAGGAGGGGCAATCAAAAACAATAAATTAGATGTATATATGAGTACACACTCTGGAGCATTACAATTTGGAAGAAGAAGTCTTGAATGTTATGTGTATATGTAAAATTAAATAATAGTAAGGGTTGTATATAATACAACCCTTTTGTGATATTTATATGCTTCAATATTCTTTATTTTAATTGCTAATATATAACTAAAAATAACAATAATGAGCTATTAATTTTTTACTTTTCTTGACATTTTTTTAGTTAAATTATATTATTGTAGCATAATAAAAAACGGAGGAAAGATTATGAAAAAATGTTTATTATTAGGAAATGGTGGAAGAGAAGCAGTAATTGGAGAGTATATTAGTAAAGGATATGAGTTGTATTCAGTTTTACCATATGAAAATCCATCAATTGTAGAGAGTGTAGAAGCATCAGGTGGAAAATATATTGTAGGTTCTCCATTTGATAAAGAATTAGTGAAGAATTTTATTAAAGAAAATGAATTAGAACTTTGTGTTATAAGTAGTGATAATTTGTTACAAGAGGGATTAATAGATTTAGCAAAAAGTTTAGGGCTTAAAGTATTTGGACCAACTTCACAAGGATCAAAAATAGAATGGAGTAAAACTTATGCACTTGAAGTAGTAAATCAACTTGCACCAGAAGTAATTATAAAAAACTATAAAGTAGAGAATATAGAGGAACTAGATGAAGTAATTAAAAATTATAAAGATGATAATTTTGTAGTTAAACCTGAAGGATTAACAGGAGGAAAAGGAGTAAAAGTAGGGGGAGTACATTTTAAAGGTCTAGAGGAGGGATACGAATATGCAAAATCTTGTATAGAAGAAAGTGGAAAAGTAATTATACAAGATAAAGTAGAAGGATCTGAATTTACAGTTATGTGTTTAACAGATGGAAAAAATGTAGTACCAATGCCAATAACCTTTGATTATCCATATCGTTATGAGAAAGATTTAGGGCCTGGAACAGGGGGAATGGGATGTATGAGTTATCCTAATGGATTATTACCATTCTTAACAAAAGAAGATGTAGATAAATGTGCAGAATTAATGAAAAAAACAATTAATTATTTAAACAAAGATAGTTTAGAATTTACAGGTGTACTATATGGAGGTTTCTTTAAAACTAAAGAAGGAATAAAATTTATAGAATTTAATGCAAGATTTGGGGATCCAGAAGCAATAAATGTACTAAATGCTTTAGAAACACCATTTACAGAAGTTTTAGAAAATATAGTAAATGGAACATTATCAATAGAAAACTGTAAATTTAAAGATACATATACTTTTACAGTATATGTTGTAAGTAAAGACTATGCTGTAAAACCAAATAAAGAGCCTACAATATTTAAACTAAACACAAAAGATATAAAAGCATCAGGAGTAAAATTATATTTTGCAAATGCAAAAAAAGTAGAAGGAGATACATATACATCAGTAAGTAATTCCAGATTATTTGCAGTTCAAAAATCTGGAGAAGATTTTGAGAAAATAAAAAAACAAGTATATGATGTAATAGAAAGAGATGTCGATAAAGTTTTAGATTACAGAAAAGATATAGGAAATATATATGTACACTAAAAAAGATACTCTGCATATGCAGAGCATCTTTTTTATAGTTCTCCTTTTGCAAATCGTTTTAAAGTTTCTACAAGTTGTATTTTTTCAATTGCTTGAACTTTTGCACTTATAGTTTCAGGAGTATCAATATCTTTAATTTCAATTTTTGTTTGAATAATAATATTTCCCTTATCATATTCATTATTAACAAAATGAATAGTAGGACCAGTAAAATTTTCCTTGGCTTCCCATACAGCTTGGTGAACTTTCATTCCATACATACCTTTTCCTCCAAACTTAGGAAGTAAAGAAGGGTGAGTATTTATAATTCTATAATTATTTATTAAATGATTACCAATCATTTTTAAATATCCTGCAAGGACAATTAAATCAACATCATATTTTTCCAAAATAGAAGATAACTCATAATCAATATCTTCCTTAGTTTTAGAATTAATGATATAAGTATCAATATTACTTTTTTTGGCTCTTTCTATTGCATAAGCATTTGAATTATCAGATACAACTAAATTAATTCTAGCCTCTAATTCTCCATTATTTATAGCATCAATAACACTTTGTAAAGTAGTGCCACTTCCGTGAAGCAAAAACAACTAAATTATACATATCAAAATCTCCTTTAAAAATTATAAATTTATTATATCAAAGAAAGTATAAAAAAACAAATATTTTTTGACAAAAAGTATTTACAAATGAAATGTTTGTGTTATAATAAAAATAGATAGAAGCTTACCACATAAAATGTGAGCCATCTTGTTGTGGATTAAAATTATTGCACTACTGAAAGGCCATTCAGATAGTGCAATTTTTATTGCAAAAAGTATAGGGATAATGTATAATACTTTAAAAGCTTAAGGAGGCTAAGAAAATATGAAATTAATTTCTTGGAACGTAAATGGATTAAGAGCAGTAATGAAAAAGGGATTTGAAGACTTTTTTTATGATATAGATGCGGATATATTTTGTATACAAGAAACTAAAATGCAAGAAGGACAAATAGAAAACTTTGAACTTAAAGGATATAAAGAATATTGGAATAGTGCAGAAAAAAAAGGATATTCAGGAACAGCAATTTTTACAAAAATAGAACCAATTAATGTAACCTATGGAATAGGAATTAAAGAACACGACAAAGAAGGAAGAGTTATAACACTAGAATTTGAAAAATTCTATTTAGTAAATATATATGTACCAAACTCAAAAAGAGAGTTAGAAAGATTAGATTACAGAATGATTTGGGAAGATGAAATAAGAAAATACTTAAGCAAGTTAAACAAGGAAAAACCAGTAATAATGTGTGGAGATCTAAATGTAGCACATGAAGAAATAGATTTGAAAAATCCAAAAACCAATAGAAGAAATGCAGGTTTTACAGATGAAGAAAGAGGAAAAATGACAGAACTTTTAAAAGCAAACTTCACAGACTCTTTTAGGTATATGTACCCAGAAAAGATAGAATACAGTTGGTGGTCATATATGGGTAATGCAAGAGAGAAAAATATAGGCTGGAGAATAGATTATTTTATAGTATCAAATGATATAAAAGAAAAAATAAGAGATGCTAAAATACATACTGAAATATATGGTAGTGACCATTGTCCAGTAGAATTAGAAATAGAATTATAACAAATACCTATCTAGAAGCGCTTGGCACAAGTAAGAACTAAAAAGGAGCGGATAAAATGGAAAAGAAAAATAACATATGGGGAAAATGGCTATACTGGTTTATATTTGCAGTTGCAGTAATAATAGTATATAAAACCTTAGATAACTTTACACAAATAACAAATTGGATAAAGGGAATTATAAATGTATTAATGCCATTTATAGTAGGAATACTTATAGCATATATACTTTATATACCTAGTAAAAAAATAGAAGGTTTTTATTTAAAATCAAAACTAAAATTGATAAAGAAAAAAGCACGCACGTTAAGTGTATTTACAGTATATTTAATAGCCATAATACTTATAATACTTGCAATGAATTTTATAATGCCAACACTTGTAACAAGTTTTCAAGATCTTGCAAATAACTTAGTAGGATATTATAACAACACAATGGAAGGACTAAAAAATATACCTGAAGATTCTATATTAAGAAAAATAGACATAGAAAAGATAGCAAGTAGTTTATCAAATATAAAATTAGAAGAATATATAAATTTAAATACGATAACAGAATATGCAAAAGGTGCTATTGGAATAGCAAATGGAATTTTTGATTTCTTTGTATCATTAATAGTATCAGTATATATATTACTTGAACGTACAAGAATTCTAAATTTTGTAAGAAAATTAGCAGGAGCAATATTAAAAGAAAAGACCTATAATGCTATAGGAAAATACTTTAATAATACAAATACAATATTCTTTAAATTCCTATCAAGTCAAGTAATAGATGCAATAATAGTAGGTATACTTACTTCTGTTGCAATGCTAATTTTAGGAGTAAAATATGCAGTATTACTTGGATTTTTAATAGGAATATCAAATTTAATACCATATTTTGGAGCAATAATAGGGGTAGGAATTTCAATAATTATAACAATATTTACAGGAGGAATATCTCAAGCCATTTGGATGGCAATAATTGTTATAGTATTACAGCAAATTGATGCAAACATTATAAATCCAAAAATAATAGGAAGTTCATTAGAAATTAGCCCTCTACTTGTAATATTTGCAGTAACAATTGGTGGAGCGTATTTTGGTGTATTTGGAATGTTTTTAGCAGTACCAATATTTACTGTAATAAAGATTTTAATAGAAGATTATATAGAATATAAAAATTCAATAAAAAACATTAGTTAATAAAATGAAGAACATACTTATACATCAAAAAATTAATATATTAAAAAGATGATTTGTAAAAAACACATACAAATCATCTTTTTTTGAATTTATAATGAAAAAGCTAAAGATAAATGTTATAATAACTTCGATATCATTAAATAAATTAAGAGGTAAACATATGAAAGAAATAGCGTTAGCTTGTACTGGCGGAGGTGCAAAATCTGCAATAAACATAGGAGTAATAAGAGGATTAGAAGAATTAGGAATAAAAATAACAGCTATATCAGGAGCTAGTGTAGGAAGTTGTGTTGCTATATTATATGCTATGGGATATAATCCAAAAGAGATTTTAGAAATATATAATGAAAATATGAAAGATTTTTCAAAATTTACAATAAAAGATATTCTGTTTTCAGTTCCAAATCTAATGTTTAGGGGTGGTTTAAAAAATCCAAAAATAATTGAAGACAGTGTTGTAAAAAACTGTAAAGGTGGTATAGTTAAAATGTCAGATTTTAAAATACCTGTTATTATACCATCAATGGATATTACACAAAGAAAAACAATATATTATAGTTCTAAACAATTAGATGAATTTCCTTATTATACAGATAGAAATGTATCTGAAGCAATTAGAAGTAGTTGCTCATTTCCTATAGTATTTATTCCAAACAAAGTAAAAATTAATAACAAATTTCATCATTTAATGGATGGAGGAATAACAACAAATACACCTGTTGTGCCATTAAAACAATTTTCTAATTTTGTTATTGGAATAGAAACAAAATATAAAGGAATAAAAGAAAGACAAAAAATAAATTTTTTTACAATGTTTACAGAAGGGTTTCAAGCTATGAGGAGATCAGCACTATTATATCAAAAGAGAGAAGCAGATTTATGGATTGAAATAGATGTAGAAAAGACCAAAGTATTTGATAGTGTTAAAGCATTAGAATATTGTGAAGAATTGGGATATAAAGCTATTAAAGAGATTTTTAAAAATGGAGCAAATGAATTAGAAATGAGGGAAAATAATGTATTTCATTACAAGGAGAATAATAATTTTCATAGTATGTAAAATATTATTTAAGGTAGAATACAGAAATGAAGAAATCTTAAGAAAATATGATAAATGTCTAATTTGCCCAAATCATTCAAGAATTTACGATCCAATTTTTATATACCCAAAAGTAAGTAATATGTATGGAATGGCAAAATCAGAACTTTTTAAACATAAATTATTAGCAAATTTTCTTAACTATCATAATATATTTCCAGTAGATAGAGAAAGCACAGATGCAAAAAGTTTAAGAAAAGCATTAAAACTAATGAAAAATAATGATAAAATAAAATTATTAATATTTCCAGAAGGTAAAGTATTAAAGAGTAGATGTGAGAGGGGAATAGTAAAAAATGGAGCAGTATATATAGCAGCAATGGCAAAGGTTCCAATTATTCCTATATATATTACTGCAAGACCAAAATATTTTTCTAAAGTAGTAGTTAAATTTGGAAAACCAATATTTTATGATAGATTACAATTAAAAGATAAGAATAAGATAATAGACACATCAAAGCAATTATTAAAAGAGATATATAGTATGGAATAATTAATTAGAATATCAGGATACAAAAAGTCGAAAAAAATAATAAAATATACTATACATTTTTCCTTAAATCTTTTATAATAAAAAGGTAGTTTATAAAAGATTTGGGGTTTTTTTATGTTAAAGAAATTAAAAGAAGAATGCGGAATTTTTGGTATTTATTCAGAATCAAAAGAAGAAAATGTTGCATATTATACATGTATTGGGCTTTCTAGCTTACAGCATAGAGGAGAAGAATCTTGTGGTATTGCTATAAATGATGGAGGAATTATATCTTATCATAAAGATGTTGGATTGGTTTCAGATGTGTTTAATCAGCAAGTAGTAGATAAACTTACAATGGGGAAAATGGCAGTAGGGCATGTAAGATATTCAACAACAGGTGCACCAAAAAAAGAAAATGCTCAACCAATCGTAATTAGATATGCAAAAGGAAATTTAGCAGTAGTACATAATGGGAATTTAACAAATGCAGTAGAATTAAGAAAAGAACTACAAGAAAATGGAGCAATATTTAATTCTACCTCAGATACAGAAGTAATTGCACATATAATAGCAAGAGAAAGACTAAAAGTTGGTTCTATTGAAGAAGCTGTAATGAATACTATGAAATACATAAAAGGAGCATATTCATTATTAGTAATGAGTTCACAAAAGTTAATAGCAGTACGTGATCCACAAGGATTTAGACCACTTTGTATTGGAAAATTAGGTAATGATATAATTTTTTCTTCAGAAAGTTGTGCACTAGATATTATGGGAGCAGATTTAGAAAGAGATGTAAAACCAGGAGAAGTTATAGTAATTGCTGATAATGAAATGAAATCATATGATTGCAAAAACGGACAAAAAGATGGACTATGTATTTTTGAATATATATATTTTGCAAGACCAGATTCAATTGTAGATGGTGTAAATGTACATCATTTTAGAGAAGAAGTAGGAAAAGCTTTAGCACTTCAAGCACCAGTAGAAGCTGATTTCGTAGCAGGGGTTCCAGATTCTGGACTTGATGCAGCACTAGGCTACTCTAAAGAGTCAAAAATCCCATATGATATGGCATTTATAAAGAGCAAATATATAGGAAGAACCTTTATACAATCAACACAAACCAAAAGAAGAAAACAAGTATTATTAAAACTTAATCCAATAAAAGAAACAGTAAATGGAAAAAGAATAATATTAGTTGATGATTCAATTGTTAGAGGAACAACAATAACAAGATTAATAAAAACATTACGTAGAGCAGGAGCAAAAGAAATACATTTAAGAATAGCATCACCTGAATTCTTAGGAATATGTTATTTTGGAACAGATGTTGCAAAAAAAGATGAACTTATCGCAATAAATAAAACCAAAGAAGATATAAGAAAAGAAATAGGAGCCGATTCACTTGAATATTTAAGCATAGAGAATTTAAGAAAAATAGCTGCATCTTCTAATGCTAGCGGATTTTGTGAAGGATGTTTTACAGGAACTTATCCAATAGAAGTTCCAGAGGAAATTGAAAAAGATACTTTTGAAAAAGTATTCTAAAATATATACCACAAGTTATTATATTTAAAATTATAATAATTTGTGGTATAAAATTTTTAAAAAACTATTGTACATTTTTTGGGGTAGTGCTAAAATAGAAAAAATGTCAAAAAATAGGAGGTTTAAAATGAATATACTAAACTTAGATAAATTTTCAGTACAAGAAATTAATGAAATACTTGATTTAGCGGAAGAATTTAAAAATGGTAAAGAAGTTGATTACAAAGGAAAAAAGGTAATATCAAATTTGTTTTTTGAACCATCAACAAGAACACATTATAGCTTTGATATGGCAGCACTAAGATTAGGATGTAGAACACAAAATTTTGATGCGGGAAATTCAAGCTTAAAAAAAGGAGAAAGTTTATATGATACAGTAAAGACTTTTGAAAGTTTTGGAACAGATGCAATAGTAATTAGACACGTAGATAATGAATATTATAAACAGTTAGAAGGTATAAAAACACCAATATTAAATGCAGGAGATGGAACAGGAAATCATCCATCACAATCATTATTAGACCTATTAACTATACGTGGGGAATTTGGAAAATTTGAAGGACTAAAAGTAGTAATCGTTGGAGATATTAAACATTCTAGAGTTGCACATACAAACTTTAAAGTAATGAAAAAGTTAGGAATGGAAGTATATACATCTGGACCATTAGAATATAAAGAAGAAGGATATAACTATATAGAATTAGAAGAAATTTTAGATAAAGTAGATGTTGTAATGTTACTTAGAGTACAACATGAAAGACATCAAACCCAAATGCAAGAAACTAAAGAAGAATATCATAAAATGTATGGATTAAATAAAGAACGTGTAGCAAGAATGAAGCAAAATGCAATAATAATGCATCCAGCACCATTTAATAGAGGAGTAGAAATTGCAGATGATGTTGTAGAATGTGAAAAATCACGTATATTTAAACAAGTACAAAATGGAGTATATGTAAGAATGGCAATGATTTATATGGCATTAGAAAAATAGACATATATTTATAGAAAATCTAAAAAAACTATTGTTAAAAAAAAGTATCTATGATATATTTTTATCATAGATATTTTTTAAAGAAAAGTTAGGGGTGCACTATTATGGAAGAAATATTAGATAAAGATAAAAAAACTATATTAATAGTAGATGACGAACAACATATTGTAGATATTTTAGTATATAACTTAGAAAAGGAAGGATACAATACATTACAAGCAAATGACGGGCTTACAGCTGTTGATATAGCATTAAGTCAAAAACCAGATTTAATTTTATTAGATATAATGCTTCCAAAAATGGATGGACTTGCAGTATGTAAAAAAATTAGACATACACTAAATGTTCCAATTTTAATGCTAACAGCAAAAGACGAAGAAATAGATAAAATATTAGGTTTAGAATTAGGAGCAGATGACTATGTTACAAAACCATTTAGTGTAAGAGAATTAATGGCCAGAATAAAAGCTAACCTAAGAAAAGTAGAACTATCTTCAAACAATAATGAAACAGTAAAAGAAGGAAACACAAATAAAATTGTAGTTGGAGAATTAAGCTTAGATTTAGATAAATTCGAAGTAAAGGTTTCAGGAGAAGTAGTAGATTTAACCTTAAGAGAATTTGAAGTTTTAAAATATTTAGCAAATCAACCAGGACAAGTAATAACAAGAGAAGTATTACTTGAAAAGGTATGGGGATATGAATATTATGGTGATATAAGAACTGTTGATGTTACAGTAAGAAGAATTCGTGAAAAGATAGAGAAAGATACATCAGCACCAAAAATCTTAATTACAAAAAGAGGAGTAGGATACTATATAGCATCTAAATAGTAAATAATATAGAAGGTCGAAAGTCTTTAGGCTTTCGACCTTTCAAGGTATGATATAGGAGGAAGGTATGATAAAAAACGTACAACTTAAAATTATAATAATTTTAACAATAATAGGGATTGCAATTATTGCTGGAATTGGAGGATATTTTTTAATTAATTTACAAACAATATATTTGAATATGCCTTCAGCTAATAATATAAATGCAATTCAAAGTGATTTAGCAAATATGATTAATAAAGGATTAGGAATATCTATATATGCAGGTTTTGCATTTTTAGTTGTAGCTATAGGAATAGCTATATATGTTATAACTAAAATAACACTTCCAATAAATAGATTAATTGATAGTGCAAGAAAAGTAGCAACTGGAGAAGAAACTAAAATAGAAGAGCCAAGAAAACCAAAAGAAGTAGATGGAATTGCTGATGCAATTGGAATGATGACTATAGAATTAAAAGAAAATTTAAGTGAAGTTTCAAGACAAAAAAAGCAAATTGAAACCATCCTTTTACATATGACAGATGGAATTATTGCCTTTAATATGGAAGGAAACATTGTGCTAGTCAACCCAGCAGCAACAAGATTGCTAAGGATTATGCCAGAAGATGATACCTTTGAAAAGATATTTAAAAAGCTAAATGTAGATATAAATATGGAAAAAATTATATATTTAGATGCATGGACTTCTTCAGAAAAAAGAGTAAATCTAGGAGATAAACATATTAATTTATTCTTTGCTCCATTAAAAGATGAACTAGATAGACCAGATGGAGTAATGGTAGTTATACAAGATATAACAGAACATGTAAAACTAGATAATATGAGAAGAGAATTTGTGGCAGATGTATCACATGAATTAAAAACGCCTATTACCTCAATAATGGGATATGCAGATACCTTACTTGAAGGAGAATATGATAAACAAACTCAAGATAAATTTTTAGGTGTAATTGCAGCAGAAGCAAGAAGAATGGCAAAACTTGTTACAGACTTATTAGCACTATCAAGATTTGATAATAATCAAGAAAAGGTAAAGAAAGAAGAATTTGATTTAGGAGAATTAGTAAAAGCTTGCCAAGAAAAAGTACAACTTGAAATAGATAAAAAACATCATAACGTAGAATGTTTTGTAACTGCTAATGTTCCACCAGTTTATGCTGATAGATATGGAATAGAAAGAGTAGTATTAAATATATTAACTAATAGTATAAAATATACACCTGAGAATGGAAATATAAAAATATATGTAGGATTTGTTTATAATGATGCCTATATAAAAGTAATAGATACAGGAATAGGAATTCCAGAGGAAGATTTATCAAGAATTTTTGATAGATTTTATAGAGTTGATAAAGCTCGTACAAGAGAAATGGGAGGAACAGGTCTAGGTTTATCTATTGCAAAAGAAATATTAGATAAAAATGATGGTAGTATTGATATAAAAAGTGAATATGGTAAAGGTACTGAAGTTGTAATTCGTGTGCCTACTAAGAAATAATTAATGCTAAATCTTGTAAAAACACTTAAACTAATATATAATAAATAAGCACATAAATACATTACGAAAGGAAGAATCTTAATGGATAATGAAAAAAAGATGAAGATAAAAGAAATATTAGAATGGGTATATTGCATAGTTATTGCAGTTACTCTTGCATTGATAGTTAGATACTTTGTAGGAACCCCAACGATTGTACAACAATCATCAATGTATCCAACATTAAAAGAAGGACAGAGACTAATATTAAATAGAACAATTAGAATTTCACATGCTATGCCAGAAAGAGGAGCTATAGTAACTTTCGAAGCACCTTCAACGAGATATTTGTCAGCAGCACAAGTAGATAAACCAATTGCAGAATATAACTATAATATTAATAATATATTTTCTAAATTTAGATATTATATATTAGAATTAGGGAAAAATAGTTATATAAAAAGAGTTATTGGATTACCAGGTGAACATGTTAAAATAGAAAATGGAAAAGTATATATAAATGGAGAAGAATTAAAAGAAGATTATTTACAAAGTACAGTAAAAACAGAGGCTACAGGTGCATTTTCTGATTTGATAGTGCCAGAAGGATGTATATTTGTAATGGGAGATAATAGAGCTGGAAGTGATGATTCAAGAAAATTCGGATGTGTTCCAATAGAAAAATTAGAGGGTATAGTTTGGATTAGATTTTGGCCATTTAATTTATTTGGAAAAGTTGATTAAATTAAAGACGGACTTAGAATAGTCCGCCTTTAATGTTATTTATAAGCTAAACAGTAACACAAAATTTGCTTTTATATTCAAAAAATCTTGATAAATCGGCATAAATAAGATATAATTATAACTGCTTAAGTACAAAAAAAGGAGTTATAATGGCTTTTAGTAATTTAATTGGAAATGGTAAAGTTAAAGTTACATTGCAAAATCTTGTAAAAACAAATACAGTTGTACATAGTTATATGTTTATAGGACCAAACGGAATTCGGTAAAACACTATTTGCAAAGGAATTTGCAAAAATGATATTATGCGAAGAAGAAAATAAACCTTGTAACAAATGTAAGTCTTGTATAGAACTAGAAAATAATAACAATCCAGATTTAATAGAAATAGAACCAGAAAATGGTACTATAAAAATAGAGAAAATAAGAGAAATGCGGAAGCAAAGTGTTAGAAAAACCAATCATATCAAAGAAAAAAGTTTACATTATAAAAGATGCGGATCTTTTAACAAAAGAAGCTGGAAATTGTTTGTTAAAAACTTTAGAAGAACCACCAAGTTTTGTTACAATAATAATGACAGGTTCTAATGAAAGTATGTTTTTAAATACAATAAAATCAAGATGTATGAAAATTGTATTTGGGAAGATACAAGATGATGTTTTAAAAGAATTTCTAATTAATAATTATAATATAGAACTAGACAATAATATCTTAAAAGCTTGTGAAGGAAGCATAGAAAAAGCACTTAAAGTAAATGAAAAGAAAGAAGAGTATGAACAAGCATTAAGAATATTTTCTAATATTGAAAACTATAAATTACTTGATGTAATAAATAAATTAGATTTCATTTATAAAAGTAAAGAAGATATATATGATATATTAGACTATATTAATATAATCTTATCAAGCAAACAGTTAGAAAACCCTAAATATATAATATATATAGAAGCAATAGAACAAGCAAAAAAGAGTTTAAAAGCAAATAGCAATTTTGATATGAGTATTGATAATATGTTATATAAAATTTGGAATGAATAGTTGAGAAAGGAAGGACAATAATTTTGAAAGAAATTATAGGAGTAAGATTTAAACGACCAGGAAAGATATATTTCTTTGACCCAAAACATTACAAACTACGGAAAAGGTCAATATGTAATAGTAGAAACTTCAATGGGTGAGGAATATGCAGAAGTAGTAATAGAAAATAAATTTTTACCAGAAGAAAAAATAGAAAATGAGTTAAAACCAATAGTTAGAGTTGCAACATATAAAGATAAAAAGCATTATGAAGAAAATAAAGTTAAAGAAAAAGAAGCATTTGATATTTGTCTAGAACAAATAAAAAAGCATAAATTAGACATGAACTTAACAGATGTAGAATACAAATTTGATAACTCAAAACTTTTATTTTATTTTACAGCAGATGGAAGAATAGATTTTAGAGACTTAGTAAAAGATTTGGCAGCAATATTTAAAACAAGAATAGAACTTCGTCAAATAGGTGTAAGAGATGAAGTAAAAAGAATTGGTGGAAATGGAATGTGTGGAAGAGAATTATGCTGTTGTTCTTTTCTAGGAAACTTTGAAACAGTATCAATAAAAATGGCAAAAGAACAAAACATATCTTTAAATCCAGCTAAAATTTCTGGAAACTGTGGAAGACTTATGTGTTGCTTAAAATATGAAGAAGAAGCATATTTAGAAAAACTAGCAAGACTTCCAAAAGTAGGAGCAATAGTAAAAACGCCAGAAGATGATGAGGGTGTAGTAGACTCAATTGAAACTTTAAAAGAAAGAGTTAGAGTAAAGTTTAGAGATAAAGAGGGCTATTTCTATAAAAAGTTTGATGCTAAAGATTTAAAAATAATAAAAGATGTAGAAGATAAAGATGACCTACAAGGATTAGATGCAGAAGAAGTAAAAGAATTAAAGAAATTAGAAAAACTAGAAGAACAAGATAAATTGAATCAAGAAGATATATAAAAAGGAGGCGAAGAAGATGGCATATAAAATTACAGACAAATGTATCAGTTGTGGAGCTTGTGCAGCAAACTGCCCAGTTGAATGTATTAAACAAGGTGATGAAAGATACATAATAGATAAAGATGCATGTATTGGATGTGGAACCTGTGCTGGTGTTTGCCCAGTGGATGCACCAGTTGAAGATGAAGAATAACAAGAGATTATTTTTACAGTTAATATTAAAAAAGTTGAGATGAAAAAACTTACAAGGTTTGCACTCAACTTTTTTATATTTAGAGCATAAATAATTGCAGGGAGGGCTTATAAGTCCTCCCTGAGATAAGAGATGAAATATTCATCATTCTTCGATTAAAGCCCTAAAAGAAAGCTGTTCTTCAAGAGGGAGCTGCTTGAAATTGGGTATTAGGTAATGGATTTCTTTAAATCCATCTTTACGATTTATAACAAAAATTTTACCTATACTAGCTCCATCTTTTGATTTAACTTCATATAGCTCTGAATCGTAGTCAATTATCCGTTCTGCTTCATATCCGTACATAAGTACCTCCCACAAGTTTTATTAATTTAATTATAACAAGTGAGATTATGAAAGTAAATGGAAATGTAAACCAAAAAGACTAGAGTTTTCTATATACTCTAGTCTCTTTTATGCTTTTACTCCTTATTGGTCATTTCCTCTAAAGCTAAAAGCTCATTCCATCTATCATCAACTTCTTTTTGGAATTCCTCAATCATCCATTCATTACCAGGTTTAAACATATGTTTAAATCTCTTTTGAGGTTTTAAGAATTCTTCAATAGGAAGTTTATTTTTTGGTTTATAATTAACAACATATTTACCATCAATAACTTCATATAAAGGCCAATAACAGGTTTCAACAGCAAGCTTATTTATTTGCATAAGCATATCTGTTGGATATCCCCAGCCTCTAGGACATGGAGCAAGTACATTTAAGAAACATGGTCCTTCTGTATATATTGCTTTTTCAGATTTCTCGTATAAATCCTTAAAATTATTAATACAAGCAGTTTGAGCAACATATGGTAAATGGTGTGCAACCATAATTTTTGCTAAATCTTTTCTAGATTGCATTTTACCAGGAATAACAGCTCCAGCAGGACTTGTTGTAGTATCTGCAAATCTAGGTGTGGCACTAGAACGTTGAATACCAGTGTTCATATATGCACCATTATCGTAGCAAACATAAACCATATCGTGTCCTCTTTCCATAGCGCCAGAAAGAGCTTGAATACCTATATCATAAGTACCACCGTCTCCACCAAATGCAATGAACTTAGTGTGTGAATCTTCTGGTAATTTTCCTTGTCTTTTCATAGCTTTATAGCAAGCTTCAACACCAGATAAAGTGGATGAAGCATTTTCAAAGGCAGTATGAATGAAAGAATCTGTCCAAGCAGTATAAGGATAGATAAAGGTAGAAACTTCCATACAACCAGTTGCACCAGCTACTACTGCGTGATCACCTTCCTTTAATGCTCTCATAACCATTCTTGCAACTGGAGGAGCACCACAACCAGCACACATCCTATGTCCGCGCAGTAAATCTTGAAGGTTTATTTGCAACGACTTCTTTTAAATTATATGCCATAAAATTTCACTCCTTTCTAACCTCTTAATCCTAAATATCTATATGGATTACCAATATCACCAGTTTTAACAATTTCTTGTAAATCATTAAATACAGATTCAATATCAGTAGCTTTAGTATCTCTACCACCAATACCATAAATGTAATTAACAGTAGGAACCATTACTTTATTAACTTGCATTCCAGAAGTAACATCACTAAATAGTGCGCCACCACAAGCGTTTAGAGAATCAGCTTTATCTAAAACTGCTACTGCTTTAACATGTGATAAGGCTTTTGCAATTTCTTCTGCTGGAAATGGTCTAAATACACGAACTTTTAAAAGACCTGCTTTAATACCGCGAGCACGTAATTCATCTACAACATATTTTGTAGTACCTGCAGTTGAATTCATACATACAATTGCAATTTCAGCATCCTCCAATTTATATTCTTCGAAAAGTCCATAACTTCTACCAGTCATTTTTTCGAAATCTTTTGCAACATCTAAAATAACTTGCTTTGCATTTACCATTGCTTGTGATTGTTGCTTTTTATGCTCAAATAGATAAGCTTGTAAATCTAAAGGTCCCATACTAATAGGTTCTTTAGAATTTAATAAATAATGTTCAGGTTCATATTTACCAACAAAATTCTTTACTAAATCATCTTCTATTAATTCAATATTTTCAATTGAATGAGATGTAATAAATCCATCTTGACATACCATTAAAGGTAGTAAAACATCTTTGTGTTCAGCAATTCTGTGAGCCATTACTAAATTATCATAAGCTTCTTGGTTGTTTTCAGAAAATAGCATAATCCAACCAGCATCACGAACACCCATTGCATCAGAATGGTCGTTATGAATATTTAAAGGTCCAGAAACTGCACGGTTTACTAAACTCATAACAATAGGTAATCTCATACTAGAAGCAATATAAATCATTTCCCACATGAAAGATAATCCATTTGCGGAAGTGGCAGTCATTGCTCTACCGCCTGCTGCTTCAGCACCAATACATGCACTCATAGCACTATGTTCACTTTCAACAGCTACGAATTCTGTATCAACAGTTCCATTACTAACAAAGGTTGAAAAGTACTGTGGTATTTCTGTTGATGGAGTAATAGGAAATGCTGCAACAACATCTGGGTTGATTTGTTTCATAGCAGTAGCGGCTGCTTCATTACCGCTTAAACGTTCTCTTATACTCATATTAATTCTCCTTTATCTTAATTTTATTTCATTTCGATTGCACCGAATGGGCATACTTTTGCACAAATACCACACCCTTTACAGTAATCGTAATTATAATCTTCTCTTTTTTGTTCTTTATTTACTGGAATCGCATCATCTGGACATACAGGAAAACATAAGCCACATTGTTTACATTTATCACTTAAGTAAATTGGTTTTATACTTCTCCAGTCACCAGTTTTAAATTCCATAGCATTTCCAGCTTCGTAAATATTTCCACCCTCAGTTAATTCTTGCCAAGGTGTATCTTTATTTATTTTATCACTAGTCATAACTAATCTTCCTTTCTAGCTATATTTTTTTAACTTCTTTTAAAGCCATTTCTAAGGCTTTCATATTACCTTCAATAACTTCAGGTTTTTTTGCAAATTTGTGTTTAAAAGAACCTTCCATATCAGAAAGTAATTCTTCATCTGTCATAACACCACTTACTTTAACAATAGCTGCTAGCATTGCTGTGTTAGGGAAGTACTTACCTAAAGTTTCCAGAGATACTTTTCTTGCATCTATAGTATAAATTGAACCATTATATCCTTTAAGAACACTTCTTAAATATTTAGCATCTTTAGTTGTGTTAATAACAATGGCACCTGTTTCCTTAAGTCCTGCTGTAACAGGTACAGACTCTAAAAGAGTATCATCAACAACTACTACATAATCAGGTTCATAAATATTACTATGAATAGTAATAGGATTATCACTAATACGATTATAAGCAGTAATTGGAGCACCCATTCTTTCAGGTCCATATTCAGGGAAACCTTGAATATATTTACCAGTATTAAAAGCAGCATCAGCAAGTAATAATGATGCTGTTTTAGCACCTTGACCACCTCTACCATGCCACCTAATTTCTACTAAGTTATCCATAAATAGAATTCCTCCTTATTTTTCGTTTTCTTCATATTAAATATATGAAAAATCTACCTAAAGTATATTCTTATTTAACACTATTGTCAAGGTAAAAAATAGACTTAGTGGTCGAAATTTAAGTAGGTAAAATCTATAAGTTATAAGAAAATAGAAAAAGTTATTATCAAAAATATACTACTAGTAAAAAATATTAAAATGTGATAGTATATAGAAGATGAAGTTTTAACAGAGAAATAGTAGAAGAAAACAAGAAAAAATAGGAGCATTTCATAAAAAGATTTATTTAGAGGAGGCAGAATAATGGATAAATTGATACAAGCAATAAAACAATTTAATGAAGAAAGAGATTGGGACAAATTCCATTCACCAGAGAATTTAGCAAAATCAATATCAATTGAAGCAGGAGAACTTTTAGAATGTTTCCAATGGGATGGTGAGAATTATAAAAAAGAAGAAGTTTGTGAAGAACTTGCAGATGTATTTACATATTGCATTCAAATGGCTATGAAGCTAGGAGTAGATCCTGAAGAAATCATATTGAAAAAATTAGAAAAAACCAAGAAGAAATATCCAGTTGAAAAAGCCAAAGGTGTTAGTACAAAATATAATAAATTATAATGAAGGGTAGATAAAGATAAAAATTACTCATAACCCGAAGGTCGTAAGTTCGAGTCTTACCCCCGCAACCAAATATTTTATTAGAGTCGCAAGAGATTGTGGACTCTTATTTTTTGGACTAAAATTCTATTTTTACAAAATTGGGGACAATTTGGGGACAGTCCATACATTTTTATGCACTAAATAGCATATTTTAGCCTAACTAATTTATATTAAACTTAGAAAATCTTAAAAAAGTAATTTTCGAGAAATTTTGAAAAGAGTTTTTATACGAGCATTTTCTCTAATACATTACCTGCTTCTTTATTATGTGCTTCAACTGGATGCACATAGAAGTTTAAGGTAGTAGTTATTTGAGCATGCCCTAATCTTGATGCTACAACAGCTACATCTACATTCTTAGATATAAGCAAAGTAGCATTTGTATGCCTAAGACCATGAAAAGTAATTTTTGGTAAGTTGTTCTTTGCAATAAAAGAACGAAACCAATCTGTAATTGTATCAGGATGCATCGGATTACCATTCCAAGTAACAAATAGCCTATTTGAGTTATTCCATAAATCGCCACATCTTTCTTTTTCGGTATCATACCAAGTTTTGTACTTGCTAAGCATATTTATAACAATCTCAGGTATTCCTACTTTTCTAATTGAGCTATGAGTCTTTGGGTCTTTTACGAAAATGCCTTTTTCAGAAGTGTATTGACTTGCCTTAGTAATATTAACAAAACCTTCTTTAAAATCGATATCTGACCACTCTAAGCCTAATACTTCGCCTCTACGCATACCAGTAAACAATGTTAATATAACAATAGTTTGAAATTTAATTTCTTCATTTTCTAATGCTTCTATTAATTGTTTACATTGTATATCATCATAGTATTTTATTTGAGGTCTTTGGTGTTTAGGTGGCTTAACTCTGTCAGCTGGATTAAAGGGAAGTATTTGCCAATATACTGCATTTTGTAACATTGCATGTAGTAAACGATGATGCTCTAGTATTGTTTTAGAAGATAGACTTTTCATTACAGTTTTTCCATTATGATTTTTACATCTTTTTAATTGATGATCTTTTGAAAGGTAATCGTAAAAATTCATAATGTGTGGTGGCTTAATATCGCATAACTTATAATGTCCGAAGTATGGGATAATTCGTGATTCTAGCATTCCTTTATATCTTTCATAAGTTTTTGGCGATAGTTCCTTTTTACCATAATTTTTAGCCCATAAATCTGTAAATTCCTTAAATGTCATTGAAGAGTTTTGCAAAACAATACCATTTTCAACTTCGTAAACAAAGTTCACAAGTTCTTTATCTGCTTCACGCCTACTATTTGCTTTGATGCTCTTAGTATATCTGATTCTGTTACCATAGCTGTCAAAACCATGTGATACAATTAATCTCCATGAGCGTTTGCCTCTCTTTTCAAGATACCCTGCCATTACTTTTTCACCTCCTTTCAGTATACCTATGGCAAGGATTTTTATATATAATTTATTTTTTTCTAGTCTCTTCAATCCAATTTTTGAATTCCTCTTCTGTTTTTTTACCTTGTTTTATATCTTTCTTAAATTCATTAGCTTCTTTTTTCCATTGTTCATATTTTTCTAAATACATAGGAATATCAGGATTTCTATTTGCTAGCATTTTTTTTGCAGATAAAGTTTTTCTATATAATGAATTTATTTCATCCTTTTTTAGTTTTTCATTGTAAGTAATCATTGCACCAATTTCTTGGCATGTTTTACCATGCTCAAATATATTGTCACAATACAAAGTATTCTTTTTTGAAGATGGAATAAAGTAATTACCACAGTTTTTGCAAATAGCTATAGGTGTATTACTTTGGACTAAGTGTAATATACTTATCAAACATGCAGTTTCAATTGTAGTACAATTAAATTTTAAATATATAGAAGGTTTCTTATTGTATTCTTTAGGATGAGACTTTATATCTTTTGCAAGTAACATAGCTTTCTTTTCAAAATCTTCTAACTTAAATTCTTTAGGAATACCAAAATCTTTCATTGGAGTTATACCATAAGATATAGTTGCACTAGAAAGTAAGAGAGTTGAAATTCCTAAATAATATGGAGCATCACACATTTGATATATGTAAAATCTTTCGCCTATAGAGAGGTCATTTAAGTAAGCCAAATTAAATAAATTATTTATAAATTTTATGATTGCATCAAATCTAGTTTGATAATCTATAAGAATTTTTGATCTTTTCTTGAAGTTATCTTTGCAAACTTTAAGAAAGTCTTTTTCAGTATAAAAAATATTATTTTTATCATTTTCAATACTTAATTTTGGACAATCCTTAAATGGATTATTTGAGTTGTTATTAAGTTCAATATTGAAACTTATTGCAGGTAATCCATATTTGTATACAAATTTACAAAAAGAATCAAAATTATTAAAATCATATTTTAGAAAATCTAACAATAAAGTCCCTAATTTGCTTTCTTCTTCAATATAATCAGATTTATATAATGTACATAGATTATTAGAATATTTTGAAATATATTTTTCATATTCTTTTTTACTTTCAAACTCTTTTTCAGCTTTTAATAATTTATAAGAGTTATTTTTCGAATTATATATTGCATTTACAATAGAAAAAGTATCTCTAATAAAATTTTCAGTATTTTTTTGCACTCCCATAATAATCATATTAAGTTGTGAAAGTGGCTCAAAATCCATAGTTACCTCCTAGTTAACAATTAAAATTAATTATAATAAATTGCTAATATATATCAAAGTAGTATAAAACTTATTGACTAATCGTAAATTAACAATTAAAATACAAATTATAAAATTGTTAACAATATTATACACAGCTAATTTTAAATTGTCAATACAAAATTTAAAATTTAGCGATTTAAAAGATGGGAGGTGATTAATATGGCAATAGAGAGAATGCAAAGGACAACTTTAACAGCTAAAGAAGCAGCAGAATATTTAGGAATATCTTATTGGTTAATTACACAATTAGTTAAAAGAAAACAAATTCCGTGTTCTAGAGTTGGAAAAAGAATTTTATTTAGAAAAGAAGCATTAGATATTTATCTAAGCAAAAAAGAAAATGATTCTGTAGAAGAATCTTGTTAGAAAGAAGGGAGGAAATGGGACAAGTTGGATGGATAAAAGTAAATACAAATATATTTTCAAATAGAAAAATTAAAATCCTGCTAAAAGAAAGGGAAGGGGACACTTATTTTAGAATATGGATTCAAATTTTAACTATTGCTGGAGAATGTAACAGAGATGGTGGTTTATATATTAGTGATAATACATCATTTAAAATCAAAGATTTTACAAATATTATTGGAAAATCTTCGAAAACATTTACGAAAATTTTACAAAAATTTATTGATTTAGGAATGCTAATTTATAAAAATGATACATACTTCGTAAAGAACTGGAGCAAGTATCAAAGTGCCGATAAACTTAAGAAAATTGGGAAATCAAACAAAGTGATTGAAGAAAATTTAATTGAAAAAAGTTTTAATAATAATACAGAAGAAAAGATAAGAAAAGAAGAAAATAGAAAGGAGACCAGAGTAGATGAATCAAATTTTGAAACCCTCGATTAATAAAGATGATTTTATTGAGTGTGAATACTGCCAAAATAAATTATATAGAAAAACAATTGAGTGGGAATTATATGGGACAAAAAGAACAATAGAATTAGATTATGAAAGATGTAATTGTAATGATGCACAAGCATACTGGAATGAATATGATTTAAATAAAATAAGGACGCTAGAGGAAGGAAAGAAACTAGAATTAATGCAAGAATTTTCTAAAAAAGTTAAAAAAATCATAAAAAATAGCAAAATGAGTAAAAGAAATCTAAATTATAAATTTGATAATTTTGAGCCCAATAATAGTAATAGAAAAGTATTTAATAATTTGAAAAACTATAGTGAAAAATTAGTAAAT
>JAAVZA010000071.1 GCA_022791395.1 Clostridia bacterium | reverse complement strand
CAGTTGCCCGCCCCGGCCCACAAAGGGCTCCCCCTGTAGATCCTCATTCTCGCCGGGGCCCTCGCCCACGAACATCACCTTGGACCTGCGGTTGCCCACGCCAAACACCACGTTATGTCTGCCGGAGCAGAGCCCGCACTTTTCGCACTGTAAACAGGCCTTTTCCAGATCGCTCCAGTTATTGTACATACCGACACCTCCAAATCTCCGTATGATTTTACCATACATGGGATATAAAGTCAAATTCCCATTGATTTTTTCTTTTTGGGGGAGTATAATGATATAGCGTAAAGGGGTGTGAGATGACAAACGGCGAACAGCCCTTTTGGGAGGGGGACATACCGCAGTGGGGCAGAACTGCCTTTACCTTGTCCGGCAGGGCTGGACGGATATAGCGGAGTTTGCCATAGGGCTCGCGAGGGCGGGGGAGCTTTTAGAGATCTATGAGGACTGGGAGATCTTACAGTTCAAGTCATACACCTTCGAGGACGAGCATCCCGTCGTGCCGAAGCACCTGCACGCCTCCAATAAGCGGGCCGCCAGAAAGAAATGATACACAGTAAAATCGCCGTGGCACGGTTGATTCCGGCGACGGCAATTTTCCATATCGCTACATAATCTAACTTTTTTAGGAGGAGATTCCAATGAAAGTAATGGTCGAAACTTCCGCCCATCATGTACATGTGTCCGAGGCGGACCTTGCCACCCTGTTCGGGCCCGGCGCAACCCTGACCAACAAGAAGGACCTGTCCCAGCCCGGGCAGTTTGCCTGCGCCGAGAAGGTGGAGGTCATAGGCCCCAAAGGCTCTATGTCCATGTCCATTTTAGGACCCTGCCGCAAGGAGACCCAAGTGGAGATATCCTTAACCGACGCCCGCAAGCTGGGCGTTACCGCCCCCATACGCGAGTCCGGGGACCTGGAGGGCACCCCCGGCTGCACCCTAAAGGGCCCCGCCGGTGAGGTCACCATCGAGAAGGGCGTTATCGCCGCCAAGCGCCATATCCACTTCAACCCCATTGAAGCCAAGGAGGCCGGCATCGCTGACAAGCAGATAGTCTCCGTTAAGGTGGACTATAACGGCCGCAGCCTGACCTTCGGCGACGTGGTCTGCCGGGTCAGCCCCAGCTATGCCCTCGCTATGCACGTGGACACCGACGAGTCCAATGCCGCCGCTCTGCCGGGAACTGTGGACGGCGAGATAATTCTGTAAACTACTGAGATACTGACAGCATAGGCGAAAGGAACCGGGAAAGCAGACGCTTTCCCGGTTCCTTTCGCTTAGGAGGGAGCAGATGGGCGGCATTATCAACATCGGCATAGTGGCCCACGCGGACGCGGGGAAGACCACCTTGACAGAAGGGCTTCTCTTTGAAGCGGGGGAGCCCGCCCCCTAACGACCGCCTTACGGAACTTGCGGTGGATAGCGACCCGGAGGCACAGGAATACTTTTTAAGCGACAGCCCGGTTATACATAAAGGGGGCCTTAGCATGGAGGCGCGGGTGCCTGTGGCTGCTTCGCTGAATTACCCAGTCGAGTTTGCTAACCTGACAGGGGGGAAACGGCGTATTAAGCACCCGGTTCTCAGGGTATGAGCCCTGCCTGCCGGAGATGGGAAAGACAGCGAAACGCCGGGGGATAGACCCCAGGGACCGGGCAAAATGGATACTCCCTTCCTGGGGCGCGTTATAGGGCGCATCAGGCCTTCTTTTTATACAGCAGCATACCGGCTATAGCCGTGGCAAGGACGGCGGCGCAGACCAGAACCGTAATAAGCCCCTCTTCGTTTTGCGTATTGGTACTGTTCGATTCTCTGGTACGCACCGTCTCTAGGGGCCCGCCGGCTGGGGCCGCGCCCCCTTCAGATGGAGGCTGCTGACTGCTGGCGGCGTTATCGCCGGTCTCCGCTTTGTCCATCGGATCCTG